>JAAEKY010000881.1 GCA_024227235.1 Desulfobacteraceae bacterium
ACAACGGTAGCAACAAAAATAAGCGGTCCTGGTAAAAAACCGGAAAACAAGGCAAGAAAGAGTGTTGCAATACCGAAACCAATATAGGTGCCAACCATAAAAATATCGCCATGGGCAAAATTAAACAGCATTAAAACACCATAAACCATTGAATACCCAATGGAGATTACAGCATAAAAACTTCCTCTTTGGAGTGCATTAATCAGGTTTTGAATGATAAATTGAAAAAAATCTATCAAAGCTTCCATTCACCAACTCCTGTTCTATATAGAAGTATGACTGTCATGCACAACGGCATGACAGTCATAGATTTAGTTAAAAAAATACCAATACGTCTGTTAAGGACAACTGGATTTGTAAAATTCATATTCGCCTTTATCATTAATTTTAACAATAACAGCGCATTTGATAGGATCACCTTCTTCAGTAAAGGTCATATTTCCAGTGATACCGGCGAAGTTTTTAATTTTTGCAAGACTATCTCTGACAGCCTTTCTGTCTTTTCCAATTTTACCAGAAATTTTGCCTACATTTTGAATAGCCTTCTGAGCAAGCTGAAGCGCATCCCATGTAAGGGCTGCTACATCATCAGGGATATATCCATATTCAGTGGTATATCTGTCGATAAAAGCCTTTGTTGCGCCTTTAGCACCTGCTGCTGCATAGTGTGATGAAAAGAATTGTCCATAGCAGGCCTTGCCGCAAAGTGTAACTGTTTCAGCGGATCCCCAAGAGTCAGATCCTACGATAGGGCCTTTCCATCCAAGGTTTTTAGCTTGTTTAACAATTAAAGGAACTTCATTATAGTACTGAGGGGTAAATAGAACTTGGGCCCCTGATTTTACAATCTGAGTTAACTGGGAAGAAAAGTCAGTATCTTTTGTTGTAAAACTTTGATATGCAACAACAGATCCTACACCATGTTTTTTCTCCCACGCAGCTTTAAACACTTCAGCTAATCCTTTAGGGTAATCAGAAGCAACATCATAAAGAACTGCTGCTTTTGTAAAACCAAACTCTTCAGTGATAAAGTTTGCTACAACGGGTCCTTGAAACGGATCAAGGAAACACCCACGAAAGACGAAAGGTCTGTCAAGTGTTGTATTTGGATTGGTAGACCAGGGACTGATCATAACTGTTTTGTATTTATTGGCAACTTCGCCGGCAGGTACAGCCTGTTTCGAAGATTGAGGACCAACAATGGCTAGAACATCATCCTGAGTGATCATTTTCACATTTGCCTTAACTGCGGATTCTGCTTTTGATTCATTATCTTCGATAACAAGTTCAACGTCATATTTTTTATTACCGACCTCAAGTCCGCCAGCTTTTTCAATGTCTTCGAGCCATAGCATTGCAGCATATTTAGAACCTTCACCAACCTTGGGTATGTCGCCGGTCATTGGGGCATTAATTCCAATTTTAATTATTGTTTTTCTTCCACTAAATGCTGATGAAGAAAACATCATGGCAAAAGCAAAGGCCACAATCACTATACAAGCAATCTTTCGCATACTACCTCCTTAAACTGAAAATTATTTTTTTTAAAAGCCTCAATTTTTAAGAATTAATTGAGGTAATACCAGGTAACTAAATTTGTTTTTGAACAATATAAATTCAAAGATAAATAGTCAACAATTAATTGTAAAATAGAGTATACTTTTAAAACGGTTCACAAGCTTAAAATATATGTAAAAACAAAGATTAAGTAAAGAGTAGTGGCAGCGAAGCGAATGGTCTCAAAAAAATTACTGGGATTTGAGTCAGATTCGAACTATTTTACTGGAGGATGAACTTTAAATTCGTTCATTTTATATAGAAGGGTTTTGTAACTGATTTTAAGTATTTTAGCTGCCCGAGATCTGTTCCACCCTACTTTTTCCAAGACAAATGTGATGACCTCTTTTTCCACTCTGTCAGACGCTAATTTCTTGATTTTTTTTAGAGAGATATCTTCAAATAATTTTTCGGAACTTGTAGATAAATCTACAAATTCAGAAATAATAGTCGTTTGATTCGTTGCAAATTCATTCGTTGCAAATTCATTCGTTGCAGAAAGCGGCACATTGTTTTGTTGGTCTCCTTCTGGGAGTTGAGGAATAGATTCTTGTTCCTTTGGAAGTTCATCAAAAATTTTTGCCCATGAATCTAAAACCATCTGCTTTTTAATGCAGTTTTGAAGCTGTCGAACATTACCCGGCCATTCGTACTGGCACAATTTTGCAAGTGTATCAGAATCAGGTTTGCTGCCATTGCTATTGGGATATTCAGATTGATAAAGCCTGTGATAGTATTCAATAAGAGGGGAGATATCCTCTTTTCTTTCGCGCAAAGGCGGGATATGTATTTTAATAATATTCAGACGATAAAAAAGATCCTCTCTAAACATTTTTTGTGCAATACTTTTTTCAAGATTATGATTTGTGGCTGCAATGACCCATACATCAGTTTTAAAATCCTGGTCTGATCCTAAAGGAGAAAATTCACCACTTTGAAGCACATGGAGCATCTTTGATTGTAAAGATAGTGGCATATCACCGATTTCATCAAGGAATAGAACTCCTTTATCGGCGGTCTGAAATTTTCCTGGACGTTTTTTGTGTGCACCGGTAAAAGCGCCTTTTTCAAAACCATAAAGTTCACTTTCAAGAAGTGTCTCCGGCAGTGCAGCACAATTAATTTTTACAAAATTTTCGGAAGATCGTATAGATTCACTATATAGGCTTTGTGCAATAACTTCTTTGCCTACACCTGTTTCACCTGTAATCAATACATTCAAGCATGTATTTGCCACATGGCTAATTAATTCTTTAATTTTTAATATTGAATTACTAACGCCAATTAAAGGTGTCGTCATATTTTTTTACTTTTGTTTATCTGTTTTTAGGTTCATTAGTTCAGAAACTGTATTTTCAATTTTAAACAAATCAATCGGCTTAAAAAGAACCACATCTGCTTCTGCTTCAGAAGCAAGCGCTCCTGGTTGGTCTCCATATCCTGTCATGGCGATAATTTTGAGATGTGGATATTCTTTTTTTACAATGGAAATCAGTCCTACACCACTAATGTTCGGCATTACAAGATCTGTAATTAAACAATCAAAAGAATTAGATTTGTCTCTTAATACTTTTAATGCAACAAAACCATCTATGGCAGTTTTTACCTCATAGTTCATTGAATTAAAAAATTCATAGAATGTTGATAGGATGTCTTCATTATCGTCAACTATCAATAGTCTGCATGTTCCTGCCATTAAATGCCTCATATATTAATAAGGAAATTTTAGGTGTTTGTTACTCCATATAATAGTTCGGTTTAACCTTGCAAGGAAAAAATCAAAAAATTGTAGAATTAATAACTTTATTTTAGATATGAAGCCATTATATAAATAGCAAACAAACAGATGAAAAAACACCCCGTTCTTTTGCTTATGCTCTGATAAAAATATGCGATAAGACCCAATAATACAGATATCGCAACCATAAATGGAAATTGAAAATTATGAAGATCCTTATCAATGGCCATTGGATTAAAAATGCCCACCGTGCCCATAACAAGGCAAATATTGAATAAATTAGATCCGACAACATTTCCAACAGAAATATCACTTTCACCTTTTGCTGCAGCAACAGCAGATGTCGCTAACTCTGGCAGAGATGTTCCAAAAGCGACCACTGAAATTCCTATAAATGTCTGAGAAAGGCCTATTTTATTTGCAATATTAATCGCTTCTTGGACAACGAAATTGGCGCCATAAGAAAGTATTACGATACCAATGATAATAAAAAAAACATTTTTAGAAATGACAAAAAAAGACGATTTGTTGACAGCGCTATTGTTTTCTTTTTCTTTTGCTGTTGTCACGCCATAAATCAAAAAAGCAGCTAACAAAATTAACAAAATGATTCCATCTGCGCGCCCAATGTGTGAATCGAAGCATAAAACCCAGAAAATAATTGAAATAAAAATCATATAGGGAATTTGAGTTATAATGATTGTTTTTTGGATTATAACAGGTCTTATAACAGCACTGATTCCTAAAACAAGTGCGATATTAATCACATTACTGCCAAGAATATTTCCAAGAGATATCCCGCCAGAACCTTTAAATGCAGCAACAAGACTGACCAGTAATTCAGGTGCGGATGTAGCAAGCGAAACAATCGTCAAGCCAACAATAACGGGTCTGATGGCAAACAGTATTGCCGTTGTTGCGGCCCCTTCTACAAGTAGCGAAGATCCAATGTAAAGAAGGACCAAACCAAGAATAAGTATAAGTATCTGTGTAAACAAAAGGTTCCGTTAAAATTTTTTCTAGGTTCTTGCCTAATTAAAAAATTAATATTATAAAGCGTGCATAATATAGCACGCAAGAAGATTTATCAATATGATAATTTTGGATAAGGAAAAGTAAATAAATGAAGAAAAGCATAATTAGAAGTACAGGGATGTTTGTTCCACCGAATGTTATTACCAATCATGATCTTGAAAAATTTATGGATACTTCAGATGAATGGATCAAGCAAAGAACAGGTATTGAGCAAAGATACTGGATCGATCAAGAAGGTACAACCGGTGCCTCTGATTTAGCCTATGAAGCAGCCATTATGGCTATGGACAGTGCTGGATGGACAGCTCAAGATCTTGATTTTATTATATTTGCGACCCTGAGTCCCGATATTATGTTTCCTGGAGCAGGATGCTTTCTTGCAGCGAAATTGGGTTTGGATTCCACACCTACTCTTGATATTAGACAACAATGCACAGGTTTTCTTTACGGGATAGCCACAGCAGATGCATATATTAAATCAGGCCTTGCCAAAAAAATTCTTCTGGTCGGAAGTGAAGTCCATTCTTCAGGTCTTGATAAATCAACCCGGGGGCGTGATGTTACCGTTATTTTTGGTGATGGCGCTGCTGCTGTTTGTATTGAGGGTGTTAAAACCGATGAAAAAGCAGGCGTGCTTACCTCATCTCTTCATACAGATGGAAATTTAGCTGAGGCATTGACGGTTGAGCTTCCTGCATCCAAATTTCCCGATAGATTTCCACCAGGTGTCCCTGTCGATGATATTAGATTTTACCCTATAATGAATGGCCCGGCCATATTTAAAAAAGCAGTAAGGATGTTGCCCCAGGTTATTAATGAATCTTTAGAAAAAGCTCAAATAGGTCTTGAAGATATTGATTTGATAATTCCACATCAGGCAAATATGCGAATCAATCAGGCTTTAGGACAGTTTTTAAAATTAGAAGAACATAAAATTTTCCATAATATTCAAAAGTATGGGAATACAACCGCAGCAAGTATACCGCTTGCTCTTCACGAAGCAATCGCCCAGGAACGCATTGGTAAATCCGGTGAAATTGCTCTTTTTGTAGGGCTTGGTGCCGGTCTTACCTGGGGCAGTGTTCTTTATAAATTTTTATAATGATCCTTTAAACAAAGTTTCAAGATAGAATTTAGACGAGGGATCAATTGAACTGAAATCATAGGCTTCATCATTGTTTTTCTTTTCGATTTGATCCCTTACGTCAGAAGCAAGTATTTTTCCTAATTCAACACCAAATTGATCAAATGGATTGATACCCAGTATAAACCCTTCAAATACAGTTTTTGCTTCATAGAAGGCCAGCAGCATCCCTATGCTTTCGGGGGACAGGTCATTTAGAACTATGGTGGAAGAGGGTCTGTTCCCCGTAAAATATTTTGCATTATTTTGATCGTCCTTTCCAACAGCCAAAGCTTTGGCTTGCGCAATCATATTGGCCCATAATTCCTGATGATTGCTTACCCCTTTAGATTTTGCCTGTTCATTATTATACGCAGGTTTTATAATGCCTATAAATTCAACTGGAAATGGGCTGCCTTGATGTGCCAGTTGAAAAAATGAATGTTGAGCATTTGTACCGGGTTCTCCGAAAATGATAACGCCTGTCTGATTATCCAATATCTGCCCGTCACAAGTCACACTTTTGCCGAGACTTTCCATATAGAGCTGCTGTACATGGGGTGTAAGCTTTGACAGCGCACTGCAATAGGGTATGATTGCACAAGCGGGGTACTCAAGAAAATTTGAATTCCATATGCTGATCAATGCAGCGATTAAAGGAATGTTTTTTTCTTCAATTTCATTTTGAGCATGTAAATCCATTTGATGACAGCCTTTTAAAAAGCGTTTAAAAATATCAAATCCAAAGGCAAGGCTTATAGGAAGACCACCAACGGCTGATGTTACAGAGTACCTGCCACCTATAAAATCAAACATATGAAAACTATCTAAAGCTTTATTTGATGAGTCATCACCAGGACTGCCTTTAGAAGTAACCGTGACAATATGTTTCGCAGGATTAATGTTGTTGTTATTTAAAAATAAAAGAACCTGGTTAAGATTGGCCATAGTTTCGGTTGTTGTGTATGATTTTGAAATCACAATCCATAAAGTGGTTTCAGGATCAATCTTTTTTATTATGTGACCAAAATTATCGATATCAACATTGGCTAAAAAATAAAGATCAATTTTCGGTTCCATACTATGCTTTATAGTATTATAAACAAATTCACATCCAAGATAAGAGCCGCCAATTCCAATAATTACGGCATCCGTAAATGGTTTTCCGCCAGATCCAGTAATATCTTTTTGATGTACCTTTTGGGTAAATGAATTAATTGAATTATTTACCTGGTTAAGTTCAGAAAGGATATCCAGATCATCTATAACCATATTGTCATGGATAAGATCTCTTGCAGCAGTATGAAGGGCAGCTCTATTTTCAGTTGTATTTACATTCTTACCAGACACCATTTGAGAAAATTTTTTTCTTGTTTGAGTTTCTCTTGAAAGTTGAAATAATTCTTTGAGCAACTCACCATTGACGCGTTGTTTTGAAAAATCATAAAAAAAACCATCCGTTTTTATAGAAAAATTTTTCAGTCGATTTTTATTTTGAATCAGATGTTTTAAGTGATATTTTTTTTCCTGGAAAGTTTTTAAAATATGTCTTAACTTTTTACAGGCTTTTTGATCATTAAATAAGGTCTGAACCATGATCGTCTCCCATTGGAATTTGAATTACTGAAAAGCTTAGGATATCATACGTAACCTATAGATTACGGTCAAGGTTTGTTTAACCAAAATCCACTGCCTAATTATCACAATCACAGAAACACCAAGAGTTCTGTGTATATCCCCTGGCCATCAGCAAAGTGCCGGATGTAAGGCGCCAAGGAATGATGACCACTGGCATATAAAGCATACGCAGCAGGTGGTGCTTTGATGGTGAATCAGGGTTTAAGAAAATATCTTGACAATCATTGCTTTAGATACCTATTTATACTTTTATGAAAAATAATATTGTAAATGTGCTTATAAAAAGAGGGGTACAAGTCCCTAACCCAGAATCAGTCTTTGTTTCGGAAAATATTAATCCTGACAGAATTTCTGATGAAAATGTTACAATTTATGCGGGGTGTAAACTTATTGGCGAAAAAACCCTGATAATGAAAAATTCTCAAATCGGGTATGAAGCACCAGTGACTCTCGAAAACACGCTTGTTGGAGAAAACACAAAATTAAATGGTGGTTTTTTTAAAGGGGCTGTTTTTTTAGGTGATAATACCTTTGGTTCCGGAGCACATGTTAGAGAAGGTTCTATACTAGAAGAACAAGCAAATGCTGCGCATACGGTCGGTATAAAACAAACTATTTTATTCCCCTTTGTTACACTGGGCAGCCTTATTAATTTTTGCGATGCCTTTATGGCAGGAGGGACCAGCCGTAAAGACCATTCAGAGATTGGATCTTCCTTTATCCATTTTAATTATACTCCCAATCAGGACAAAGCGACTTCCTCAATGATGGGTGATGTTCATCAGGGCGTGATGCTGAATTCAAATCCTATTTTTTTAGGCGGGCAGGGGGGACTTGTTGGCCCTGTTAAGATCGGGTACGGATGTACAACAGCGGCTGGAGCCATTATTCGGAAAAATGAATTAAAACATGATAGACTTTTGCTCGGCGGTGCTTTTAAAGAAGTGTCCATTCCTAAACGTCCTCATGTTTATACAAATATTCCCCATATTTTTAATAATAATATTTATTATATTGCTGGATTAATTTCTTTGGTATCATGGTACAAATTTGTTCGGCCTTTATTTGTCTATGACGATTTTTCCAAAGCACTGATATTAGGACTTCAGGATAATCTTAGTAAATGTATTAATGAAAGGATTCTCAGATTAAAAGATTTTTGTGAAAAATTAAAATTTTCACAAAAAAAATTTTTTGGTGAAACAAAAAACAAAACATCTAAAGCAAATATAAATCATGAGAAAGCAATACAAACATTTCAGCTTGCTGAAAAAATTTTTTTTGAAGAATGTGATAAAAAAATTAAAATAAATAAAGAAGGAAAAGAATTTATCACTATTGTTCAAAAAAAAATAAATCAAACAGGAAAAAAATATATTGAAGTGATACAACAGCTCGAAGTTGGTGATCGTGAAAAAGGAAGTGCTTGGTTACAGGATATAGAGAATCGAATTGTAAATAAATTATTAATCTGACAGGAAAATAGTAAATGGGAACACTTTTTGGAACTGACGGTATCAGAGGAGTCGCAAATACTTACCCCATTACATGTGAAGTTGCATTAAACGTTGGCAGGGCAGTCGGTATTTTTACAAAAGAAAATGGTTATAAAACAGTCGTCATTGGAAAAGATACCCGGATATCAGGGGATATGCTTGAATCTGCACTTTCGGCTGGCGTGGCTTCAACAGGAATTGATGTAAAATTGGCTGGAGTCATACCGACACCAGGCGTGGCATACCTGTGTTCGATTGGTAACAGTACGGGCGCAGGAATTGTTATATCGGCCTCTCATAACCCCTATCAGGATAATGGAATTAAGATATTTAAGCAGGGGGGGGTTAAGCTTTCAGATGATGAAGAAACTCAGATTGAAGATTATATATTAAATAATAAAATTGTTCCACAGGATGATGTTGGAAAAATATCTATAATAACAGATAGTTTAGAGAGGTACTCAGACTTTTTGTTATCTACGTTTCCTATCAGGAAACCCAAAGAAAAACTGAAAATGATTATTGATTGCTCAAATGGTTCGGCGTCAAAAATCGGACACATGGTCTTTAACGATTCATTGTTTGACGCACAATTCATACATCACTCTCCCAATGGTACAAATATTAATAAAAACTGTGGGTCCCAGCATACAAAAAGCCTTCAAAAGAGTCTACTTAAAGAAAACGCAGACATTGGCCTTGCGTTTGACGGCGATGCAGACCGACTTATTGTTATTGACAATAAAGGCTTTGAAATAACCGGAGATAGAATACTGGCTATTTGCGCTAAGTTCGCTATACAAACAAAGAAATTAAAAAAACCCATAGTTGTAAGTACAACAATGAGCAACATCGGTTTAACAAAATGCCTTGACAGTCTGGGTATTCAGCATATCAAGTCAGATGTTGGAGATAGAAAAGTTCTGGAAGAAATGAAAAAATCTGGTGCGATTATGGGTGGTGAAGACTCAGGTCATATGATATTTTTGGATTATCATACCACTGGCGATGGTATATTGTCTGCCTTAAGATTACTCGAAGTGATGATTGAAACCAAACAATCATTATCTGATCTTGCATCAATTATGAAAGTCTATCCTCAGATACTGATGAACGTAGAGGTTGATGAATCAAGACCTGATTTCAATAAGGTAGAATTAATCGCAGATACAATTCATTCTGTTAAAAAAAAGCTGGGTGATAAGGGCAGGGTGCTGGTTCGGTATTCTGGCACGCAGCCATTACTGCGGGTGATGGTTGAAGGCCCTGATGAAGATTTAACGCACCGGTATTGTCAAGACATTTGCAAAAGTATAAAAGCGAATATTTAACGCAAAAACAGGCACTGCAATACCATCACAATGCCTGTTATACCTAATTTGATTTTAAATTCTTGTGTTGCTGAAAGCTAGTCTCTGCTGCCACCAAAAATATGAAGCAGCATAATAAAAAGATTTATAAAATCAAGATATAGCGTAAGAGCTCCAATTATAGCTCCCTTTCGAACCATTGCGCCAGATGCATTATCAGGGATGGTGGCTGACATGGTTTTCAGCTTTTGAGTATCATATGCAGTCAGGCCGATAAATACCACAACGCCAATATAAGATATTATCATTTGCATGGCTGAACTCTGCAGGAATATATTGACGACAGTCGCTATAACAATGCCTATTAGACCCATCATCATGAATCCACCAAGGGATGTTAAATCTTTTTTTGTAACCATTCCATAGATAGAGCAAGCCAGAAAAGTAACAGAGCATACAACAAAGGTAGATGCAATAGATACGGCGGTATACTGAAATAAAATTATAGATAAGGTCAGGCCATTCAGCATTGAATAAATCACAAATAACAGTGTAGCGGTGGTTGCTTTTATTTTTTGAATTCTGGAGCTAAGAAAAAAAACAAATCCTATCTCTGCGATAGCTACAGGCCAGAAAAGACCTCGAATGGTCATATAGGTTTCTTGGCTGGCGTTCATTTGTGTAACGGTATAAAAAGCAACCAGGGCGGTAAGACCAAGCCCAATAAACATCCAATTATATACGCTTCTTATAAATGAATTTGTTTTTACAAGTGTGGTATTTTGTGAAAGAGAAGAATAAGAATCCATTTTGTTCCTCCAAATAATTAATATTTTAAAATCTAAATATAACACGAAAAGGGGAGATTTCAAGATTACATTTTGGTTAAGTGCTTATTATAGCCTTATTTAGCCTATATCTTAAAAAGTTTACATAATATATATTATCAGACCTTATTGAAAAGACAGGTTATTTAGGTTCTGGTTTAACTCTTTTAAAAATTAACGAAAAGTAACCTCTGCTTGAACCTGATGATATAAAAATACAGAAACTTTTTTATAAACCAGGACCTTTTTTATAATTGAATGAGGCGGGTTATTTGTATTTTAGTCGAACTTTTGAATATTTAAACTTACAAGTACGCTACTTAAAATTGCCTAGACCACTAATGATTATATTCATTAGTGGAAATTTTTTTAATATCTAAAATTTAAAAGAAAATAATCTTTTGCTCTTAAGTGCTTTAAAAAAATAATTTTATTGTTAAATTATATCCTTTGTTTTATATTATTTGTTTTGCATTATAAGATAGTCAACTTGAATAAATACCAATGAA
>JAAEKY010000882.1 GCA_024227235.1 Desulfobacteraceae bacterium
CGATATGCAACTTTTCATCGTCTTGATCGCAACCAGTGCTACCTGTTTTTCCGTGACAGAATTCACAAGTAACACCCTCATCAAGACCCTGTTTGAAGGTGTCATGACATTTCCAACATAAAGGGCCTGCAAATTCAGCTGCTTGATCCGCTTCCATTATTTCTCTTACCGCAACAAAAGCCGATTGTTGGCCCTCATTCCATTCTTTGTATTGTTGGGGGTGACATTCCGCACATGTTTCTGCTCTGCAAACGTTTTTATTTGCATAGAAGCCAACCGGATTTTTTTTAATCAAAATAAAATTGATCCCAATTGATAATATTACTATAATGACTCCCAAGCCTAGAAAAAACCATTTAATAAATTTGTATATTTTCATTTTATTCCTCCTTGCATTGGGTTAGGAGGTGGTTTTTTAGTTACAATATTTTATCTGCGATTTTTTTAATGTCGGCGGGAATGGACAGACCTTGTTTTTCAGCGTTTTTCGGGCTGATCACTAAGTAATATTTTTTTGTAAGGTCTGAAGGGATATCTCCGGGCTTTTCTCCATTTAGAATTTTTATCGCTTTTTTACCGGCTTTGTAGCCAACAAGAAAATAATCAAGGTTATAAGCAGCTATTGCACCTCTCTGAACACATTCAATTTCTCCTCCAAATAATGGGATTTTATTTTTGTTGCAGACCGTGGCGATATCCTCAAAAGAAGACATCATAAGATCATCTGGGGTACCATATACAGCATCAACCTTTCCCATCAATGATTCGACAGCTTTTTTGACTTCATCAGCTTTGGTGACCGGGACTTCGACCAACTCTATACCCATTCTTATACTTATTTTTCTCAATTCTTTCATGTAAAATTTAGAATTTACCCTGCCTGAATTAAAAATGGTACCCCATCTTTTAGCTTCAGGCATAAATTTGATATACATCTTTAGTTGGGCTTCGATATGCCAATGATCCTCCAGTGCACAAAGACTTGTCGCTACACCGGTTACATTGGTCCCGGTTGGTCCCATAGTGGCAACAACTTTTTCATCAATCGGATTCATTACCATAGAATATACTATTGGAATATCTTTAATTAATTTTACAATTTCCTGTGAGGTCAGAATAGACATGGTATGAATCAAATCCACTTTTTCATTTATGAATTTGTTGGCAATAGTCGAAATTATATCAGGATCCGCTTTCGCATCTTGAAATGTAAAAGTAACATTCTTGCCTTCGATATATCCCGCCTCTTTCAGTGCGTTTTTAAACCCACGATCCGTCCATATAAAGGAAGGATGATACATAATACGTGTGACGCCGATATTAATATGTTTTTTTGAAGCAGTAGCAGATTTACCAAGGTATGCATTTTCGCCTACTTTTAATATAGTAGAAATTTCGTCTTCAACTTTCTTCAGACTGTCCTCACTGAAAAACCCCTGAAGGCCATATAAAATTCTGCCTTCGCTTCCAATTATCATTAACGTGGGGGCATCTTTTGTTTTTACGCCATATTTTTCATCAAGATCTAAAGATCCCCCCCAATCAATGCATAAATATTTCAGTGGCTCTTCACCTTTAAATTCACGCCTCATCTTTTTGAGGATAAACTTCTTTGTAATAAAAATAGGTTTATTAATATGCACAATTTTTATGCAATTTACACCTTTGTCCTTGAAGTCCGAAAATATTCGGCTTCGATAATTTTCTATATTTTTGGCAGTTTCTTTTGAGAATGCGAATGCCACAACCACCAAATGTCCTCTAAAATCTTTTATGGAAATATTATCTCCCAATAAGCTTTCAAGCGTGAAATCAGGAGCAGAAGCTCCTTTGTTAACTTTAATCTCTGAGAAAGCTACTTCTTTCTCTGAAGCAAGAGCCGAAGAGTTTGCATTAATCATAAACAAAACGCTTGAAAGAACAAGACATACAACCCATAGAGGCAAGGACATCTTTTTAAAGCAAAACATTATTCCCCCCATTCATTTTACACCATGCGTTTAAAAATACTTTGTTTAGCAGGTTTATATATCATTCCTTAATGCAATCTATACACTTCGTAGGGCTTCCACCGGGTCCATCATGGATCCTCGATTGGCAGGGTAAAGAGAGGCAAGTACTGCTGCCCCTATAGAAAAAATAAGTGCTAAGAGAATAATTTTTATATCTATTTCCGGCTTTATTATAAATGAAGCTTCTGTCGAACCGGGCATATAAAAGGGGATACCAATATTATTTAAAATGAAAACAACAATAGTCGCTATTACGGTACCTATGATTCCACCTATCATTCCCTTAAAAAGCCCCTCTAAAAGAAAGAGCGATAATATATGCTTTCTTTTATATCCAATGGCCATTAACGTCCCGATTTCACTTGTTCTTTCAAGTACAACCATCAGCATGGTATTCATTACCGTTGAGAAAACAATTATAAACAATATTACAGACACAGCACCAGATAATAAATCCTGATTTTCCACCATGCGATCAATGCTCTGCTCTATTTCTTGCCATGTATTAATCTCAAAATCATATCTTGAAAAAATATTTTTCATCTCCAAGGCCGTATGGTCGATATCATACGAACTATGAGTTTTTAGTGCGACTTCCGTTACAATCCCATCCATCAGAAGTAGCTCTTGAGCGGTTTTCAATGGAATGTACCCGAGATTTTTATTTGAATCAGGCAAATCCGAATGGAACACACCCTTTAAAACAAGTTCAGTCGCATTTATTGCACCAGCTTTGGTCGTGGCAAAAAGAAGAACAGAGTTGCCAATATCTATTCCTAGTCTATTAAACAGGTCTTTGTTTAATACTATTGCTTTTCTATCCTGCGGAGTTAAAAAATTACCAAGGTACATCTTTTTATTCAATCTGGGACATATAGCTAACTCTTTTTCCACGTCGATAGCTTTCCCATATAATACCGACGATTCCTCCTGAGTGGCTATTTGACCGGAAAAGAGTATCCTTCCACTTATCTCTTTTGCCCCTTTAATAACAGGTATTTCATTGAGAACATCATTGAAATTAAAGGATAAATCCAGAGGCAATATGTCCAGTGTTTCTCTGTATCCTACCTTATGAATTTGGATATCACCCGTTCTGGTCTCGATCATTTGAATGATCGTTTCATTTTGGAAGCCCTTTATGATGCCCCTTGCTAAAATGATAACAAACACACCAATGACAATAGTGATAACCGTTATGGTGGTCCTGCGCTTATTGCGTGTTATGTTTCTAATCGCAATTTTTAAGATCTTCACTTTTTATTACTCCATCAAAAAGATCAATATTACTTTTCGCATATTCGGCAACAATCGGATCATGGGTTGAAAAAATGAAAGTGGTGTTGTGTCTTTTATTTATATCAACCATTATTTCAAGGATTTTATAACTCGTTTTACTGTCAAGATTAGCTGTTGGTTCATCGGCTAGAACGACTTGCGGCTTGGTAACCAATGCACGTGCGATGGAGACCCTTTGCATTTGCCCTCCTGACAATTCACCGGGTTTATGCTTAAGGTAA
>JAAEKY010000883.1 GCA_024227235.1 Desulfobacteraceae bacterium
GAAACAGAAGTGAGGATGGAAGGTGAATAAAAAAATCAAACCAAACAGGTTTAAACCTGAGCCCAAAGATCCAAGGACACAGCAGTCTGATTCCGGACACAGCATTGATTTTTGCCTAAAAAGCATCATGATTGTCGCTTTTATAAGCATTTTTAGCCTGGCATCTATATTTGCTTACGATTTAGTCACCCAGTCAAACGTATTCAATATAAAATCCATTAAAATTTCTGGAACCCACCGGGTGTTAAAAAATGATATCATTAAACTGGCAAAGCTAACGAAAAAAGATAATATCTTTAATATCAATTTATTTTCCGTTGAAAAGCTTATTGCCTCGCACCCCTGGATCCAGTCTGCTTCTGTGAAACGAAAATTATCTACCACACTTTTTGTATCCGTTATTGAGCAAGTACCTTTGGCCATAGTAAAAATCGAAAATCTTTCAGATATTTTGATTAATACAAAAGGCCAACCCTTTAAAGAATACAACCCCCATAAGGACAGTATTGAGAATCTTCCGGTTATTACAGGACTGGATCTAACGAATAAAGATGATCAGTTCATGTTCAATGGTCCGTTGTTCAATTCCATACTTAATTTTCTAAAAATACAAGATTCGAGTACGGTGTCACAAATAACAGGCAATAAAAATACGGGGATCTCAATTGAGACAAATGATATCTATAATCATCTTCAACCATCTGAGCTGAAATCCATTCAAATAAAATTGGGATTTAATAATTTTAAAGCTAAACTGAATAAAGCTAAAAGAATAAGTGAGTATATTGATAAAAACTTTCCGGAAAGAATTATCTGCGCTATGGACCTTTTTAATATTGAAAAAGTATTTATCAAAACAAAACTCAATGATGCTCTGCACAATAATTTAGAAAAGGGGGTTTAATTTGCAGGGAAATGAAAAAATAATCGTAGGCCTGGATATCGGCACAACAAAAATTTGCGCCATTGTTGGGGAAATGCTTGAGGATGAAATCAATGTTATTGGAGTGGGTTCCCATCCATCTACCGGGCTCCGCAAAGGAACGGTTGTTAATATTGAGTCAACTGTAGATTCGATTAAAAAAGCAGTTGAAGAAGCTGAACTCATGGCTGGATGTGACATCTCCTCTGTTTATGTGGGGATTGCCGGGAATCACATCAAAGGGCTCAACTCCCATGGAATCATTGCCATCAAAGGGCGTGAAATCACGGATCAGGATGTTGAGCGCGTTATTGATGCAGCTAAAGCAGTGGCGATTCCAACCGATAGAGAAATTCTTCACGTCATTCCCCAGGAATTTATTGTTGATGATATGGAGTCCATTCAAAATCCTGTAGGCATGACAGCGATTCGGCTTGAAGCAAAAATTCACATTGTCACAGGGGCAGTTTCTTCTGCCAGAAACATTGTGAAATGCTGTAATAAAGCTGGCCTTGAAGTGTGTGATATTGCCCTTGAATCATTGGCCTCAGGTGAAGCCGTTCTTACTGACGAAGAAAAGGAACTGGGCTGTGTGATCGCTGATATGGGGGGTGGCACAACTGATATGGCCCTTTTTAAAGATAATAACTTAAAATATATATACGATCTTACACTGGGGGGGCACAATTTAACCAATGATATCTCCATTGGTCTTCGAACCCCGCTTCCTGAAGCCGAAAAAATAAAAATTGAACACGGCACCTGTGTTCCTGAAAATGTAAGAAGTGGTTCGACCATCGAAGTTCCCGCTGTTGGCGGTAGAGCACCGAAAAAGCTTTCTAAAGGGATTCTGGCAGAAATACTTGAACCCAGAGTAGAAGAAATTTTTACCCTTTTAAAAAATGAACTGCATTCCAATGGGCTTGAAAATTCATTTCCAGCAGGATTTGTCCTCACCGGTGGAAGTGTGGTTCTTAATGGGATTTCTGAAACTGCAGAAGATGTATTCAATGTACCTGTAAGAATCGGTGAGCCCAATAAAATTGGTGGATTGAAAGATATTGTTAAAAACCCGGCGTATGCAACCGGGGTTGGACTTGTAATTTTCGGTTCAAGTATGAGCTGTAAAACGAATTTCAAAGATACAGAGATTAGTGGATTTAACGGAATATTAAATAGAATGAAACAGTGGTTTAAAGATATTATTTAATTCTTATGGAGGTGGAAATGACTTTTTCTTATGTGGAAAGTGAGAATTCAGCAAAAATTAAGGTTATTGGCGTAGGCGGTGCGGGTGGCAATGCTGTGAACAACATGATTGATGCAAAGCTCAAAGGTGTAAAATTCATTGTTGCCAACACCGATGCTCAAGCCCTTGAAGCATCCAAGGCTGAAATTAAAATTCAGATTGGAGAAGAACTAACAGAAGGGCTTGGCGCAGGCGCTGATCCAAATAAAGGCCGAGAAGCAGCCTTAGAAAGTTCGGATCAGATACGAGAAGCTTTAGAAGACAGCCATATGGTCTTTATTACAGCTGGTTTTGGCGGTGGTACAGGGACAGGCGCTGCGCCTGTTATTGCTGAAATTTGTAAAGATCTTGGTATTTTAACTGTGGCTGTTGCCTCTAAACCTTTTTCTTTTGAAGGCAAAAAAAGAGAAAAACAGGCCAAAGATGGCTTAGACAAACTTCATGGAATTACTGATACAGTTATCACAATTCCAAATGACCGGCTTAGAGGAATTGCCCCCAAGGGTGCCAGAATGGTCGATATGTTTATAAAAGCAGATGAAATTCTTCATCATTCTGTGAAAGGCATTACAGACCTGATTATGATGCCGGGCCATGTAAATCTTGACTTTGCAGATGTCAGGACGACCATGCAAAAAGCAGGTAAGGCATTGATGGGAATTGGTATTGCATCTGGTGAAAATCGTGCAGTTGAAGCCGCAGAAAGAGCCATTTCTCATCCACTTCTTGAAGATATCTCTATTTCCGGTGCAAAAGGGGTATTGATGAACATTACATCCAGTTCTGATCTTACTCTTGATGAGATGACAGAAGCATCAGACAGGATTCACAAGGAAGTGGGCGATGATGCAGAAATCATCTGGGGCCAGACATTTGATGATGAGCTGGGAGATGAAATGCGGATTACAGTCATTGCTACGGGTATTGGTATGGACGAAGCAGCCGATGTATCCAATAATATCCACCATTTTGATCCTGCAGTTCAGCAAGTGGCCTACCCGCAGCAACCGCAACCACCTGCAACGCCTCATCCAATGATGGTTCAGGAGGCCATAGCGCCTATTGCAAGAGGACAAGTACGAACTCCAACAGAAGAAGAGCTCTCAAGTTGGAATGAATTTGATAACCCTGTCGTCAGGAAACAGCAGATCGCTGTTGGTGGTGATGAAATGATAAATGATTATGGCACAATGCCGTTTGATAACGATGATTTGGAGGTGCCGACATTTCTTAGAAGAAAAGCTGACTGATATATGAAAAAAAGGCTCAAACCGAAACAAAACTTTGGCTCAAGAAATAAAATAGTTGAACAAGGGGCCATTATTAAGAAAGGTAAGGGGCTGATTAAGGCAGCCATTGTTTATCCCAATACCTATAAAGCAGGTATGTCCTCCTTAGGATTTCAAACTGTTTATAGATTGGCAAACCAAATAGACACGATAGCCTGTGAAAGGTTTTTTTTACCGGAGAAAGGTAAAAATAACCAAACACTAAAAAGCCTTGAAACCGGTTTAAGTCTCGAAAAATTTGACGTAATTCTATTTTCAATATCATTCGAGAATGATTTTTTACATCTTGTTCGACTCCTTGGAGAAGCAGGCATCCCCTTGCGATCACCTGATCGAAACCACATCCACCCCCTGGTGGTTGCAGGGGGAGTCGCCTGTTTTCTAAATCCGGAACCTATCGCCCCTTTTATAGACTGCTTTCTTTTAGGAGAAGCAGAATGCCTTGTGGACACTTTTTTTGATCTATTTTCAAAAAGATCCGATAAGACCTCTTTTTTACACAGCCTGGAAAAAAAAATACCTGGTGCTTACGTTCCTGCCCTTCATATGGATAACAAACCTTTCCAGATACAGGTGCAATACCTTAAAAGGCTTGATACGATCACAACTAAAACCGCCATTTTAACATCCGGAACTGCATTTAAAGATATTTTTCTTATTGAAACGCTTAAAGGCTGCCCGCATGGTTGCCGATTTTGCAGTGCTGGATTTATTTACAGACCTCCCAGGATCTATCCTGCTCAAAACATATATGCTGCCATTGACAGCGCAAAAGGCAAAACCGACAAGATCGGTCTGGTAAGTTCAGCCATTGCAGACCACCCTGATATTATTGACATTTGTGACTATGGGATAAAACAAGGATTTAAATTATCTTTTTCATCTTTAAGGAGTGACAAACTCACAGATGCTCTGATTCAAGCACTTTCGAATTCAAATGTGAAAACAGCTACCATTGCACCGGAAGCAGGATCGCAAAGAATGCGTAAGATTATTAATAAAAATATTAGTGAGCTAGACATTCTTTTTGCTACCCAAAGGCTGGTTGATGCCGGCATCATAAATTTAAGGTTGTATTTTATGATTGGACTTCCTTTTGAAACAGAAGATGATGTTCATGAAATCATAACATTAACCCAAAAAATAAAAACTGTATATCTTGAAGCATCAAAAAAGAAAAAAAAGATCGGCACCATTACCTTAAGCATCAACCCTTTTATTCCAAAACCAGGTACACCGTTTCAATGGTCGGCCATGGAAGAGAAATCTATTTTAAAAAATAAAGTATCCATCATTAAACAAGGGCTAAAAAAGGTTCCCAATGTAAAAGTGAATATTGAATCATTAAGAAAAGCAAAAATTCACGCACTACTTTCCTGTGGCGATCAAAAAGCAGCTGACATCATTGAATCGGCTCAGACACTTGGATGGGCGTCAGCTATGCGCCAAAATAAAGCCTATTGCGATTTGATTATCTATCAGGAAAAATCTTTGGGTGCCACCCTGCCCTGGAATTTTCTTGATAATCGAATAAAAAATGAATTCCTTGAAAAGGAATTCAAAAAAGCCAAGCAGGAAAAAAAATCTTCACCCTGCCCCATGATTGATTGTAAAACATGTAAAACCTGTATTTAAAATTTCTTATAAAACAACAACACTTTTTCAACTCCACATTCATCAAAGAACCCACTTTATGAGTGAATCTACAATAGTAATTAAAAATGCCGCTATAAATGTAGTGAGGACATCCTTAATTTCAAAATCATCAATGATCTTATCTGTAACCCACAGAAGAAATGTATTAATAATAAACTTAAATAACCCGAATGTGATGAGCATAAATGGCAGGGTTATTAAAACCAGCAGCCACCCTATGAAAAAATTTATAATACTGTATACCAATGCGACAACAAGTGCTGTCATAAAATTTTTAATACGAATTCCAGGTAAAAAATTAGAGACAAGAAATACAGCCACACTTAAAACTATAATATTTAATAAAAACGAAAACATAAAACACTCCTTATTCATTGTCACAAATAATTTTCTTAGATAATAATTCCAATCTAAAGATAGGATTAAAATATTCATATTAGTCTATTAAAAAGGATATCTCAAGAAAAACTCCTAAGTAAAACATAGGTTTCTAAACCAGTCTATACCAGTTCTCATATTAATGTTCCGAAATAAAATATTTAGATTAATTTCCGGTAGTGTATGTGGCAATAATTTCAGGTTGTCAATATTTTAATTATTGTAAAACCTGTTGATATGAACACAAAAAATTTTACTTGTGTAAATTATCAATTAATTCTATAAGATATTCTGTTTTTTGTGTTGAAAAAGCTAAATATAAGATGATCAAATTGTTTTGGATCATCACTAATAGTAACAAGACTACAATAATTAGGAGGTTTTATGACAACTTTAGTATTTGGTCACAAAAATCCAGATACAGATTCAGTTTGTGCTGCCATTGCACTTGCCGATCTTAAGAAAAAACTTGGCGAAGATATTGCTCCTGCAATCCAGGGTGCATTAAATCCTGAATCTACTTTCGTACTTGAAAAATATGGTGTTGCAGGACCTGATGTTGTAACATCTTTTGCTGGAAAAGATGTATATCTCGTAGATCATTCTGATCTTACCCAGAGTCCTGACGATCTTGGTGATGCCAATATTCTTGGTGTTGTTGATCATCATAAATTGGGTGATGTAACTACTGGCCAACCTCTTGAATGCTGGATCTGGCCTGTTGGCTGTACTTGTACAGTTATCGCATCCATGTATAACTATTTTAATATTGAAATCCCTAAAGATATCGCAGGCATTATGCTTTGCGCGATTCTTTCTGATACAGTTATTTTTAAGTCAGCCACTTGTACTGATACTGATAAAGACGTTTGTGCAAAACTTTCTGAAATTTGTGGTGAAAGTGATCTCGAGACCTTAGGCATTGAAATGTTTAAGGTTAAATCTGCTGTGGATGGCACGCCAATTCGTGAACTTGTTCTTCGTGATTATAAAGATTTCAACATGAGTGGAAAAGGTGTTGGATGTGGTCAGCTTGAATTGGTTGATCTTTCAATCGTTGATGGCATCAAAGCAGATCTTGAAAAAGATATTGCTGCCCTTAAAGAAGAAAAAGGCCATCACACGGTTCTCCTTATGCTGACAGACATCATGAAAGAAGGTACAGAACTTTTGATTGCCTCAGATGATGACTCTGTTATTGAAAAAACATTTGGTGTTGCACCTGTTGATGGAAAAGCATGGCTACCCGGTATTATGAGCCGTAAAAAACAAATCGTTCCAGATCTTGAAAAAACATTTGGATAGATAGATAATGAATTAAAAAGGGTTTGGGAATTGACTATACGCTCCCAAATCCTTTTTTTTATTTTCAGGTACTCTCCTATACGATTCCTGTGAAATTTTTTATAGCAAATTCGAATGATATATTCTGGATATTGTTTTTTTATGAATTTTAAATTAGATTATATTTTTAAAGATAATTTCAAAATCAATTAAGGAAAAGACATGGAAGAAAAGAGCAACCAGAATCAGGAACTGACCATAGAAAAACTACTCTCCCTGGGACAATATACAATTGCAGCGCTTGAAAATCCAGACAATGAGGTTGATATCAAATCAGAAGTGCTTAACGATTTAAAGCAAGAAGTGATTATCACTAAAAGATTTCATGGAAGTATCCCCCAGGAAAATGCCGAACTAAATAAAATGGTTTCTTATTTTAAACGTCAAGAAGAAATTGTTGACGAGGTCATTCAAAGGCCCCAATTACAACAGGATATTGAATTTACTGCTAAATTTATATCATCCAATCAAAAACGATTGAATGAGATTTTAAAATAAAAAATAAAAAGGCACCCTGCCTGAGGAATGTACATTAAATAACTTACCCATAATTTTTGCTTTTTTCGCCGCCTTCTGCGTTTCTCGTTGGGCACATAGCCCGTTATGCTTCCTCCTCGCGCCTTGAATGCGACAAAAACTTCTGCTAATTATAGGCAACCTATTTAATTCCCATTCCTAAACTTTTTCAGGCATTGCAAAAACCATATTCAATTTTTCTGATAAAGTTGCCACATCAAATGGTTTCAGGATAAATCCAACACACCCTTTTTCCATCATTTTATCAATTTCGGTTTCCCGACTATAGCCTGATGAAACCAATACTTTCATTTCAGAGTCAAGCGCTTTTATTTTTTCATACGTTTCCTGACCACTCATCTGGGGCATAACCATATCAAGAATGATAAGATCTATCTGTAAGTCCCCATTTTTTAAAACGTCTATTGCTTCCATTCCGCTTAGAACTGCTTTAACTTGATATCCTATACTTTCTAACATTTCGGAGCAGACTTCAATCACACCTTTTTCATCATCAACCAATAGAATTGAGCCTTTCCCACTGTAAATTTCTTTTTTCTCTTTTTCGTCTTTGCTGCTATTAACTTTTGTTCGACTGGCGGGAATAAAAAACATGAAAGAACTGCCTTGCCCAGGCGCACTTTCAACTTTTAAAATTCCATTGTGACTTTTGATAATCCCATAGGCTGTGGCAAGTCCAAGACCTGTTCCCTGCCCCCTGGTTTTTGTTGTGAAAAATGGATTGAAAATCTTTGTCATCGTTTCTTCATCCATACCTATTCCATTATCTGATACTGTTATCTTCACATATTCACCGGGCTTTTCAATCTCAAATTCATCTAAAACCACATTTTCAGATTTTATGATAATCTTTCCACCATCAGGCATTGCCTGCCACGCATTAACAAAAAGATTCAACAAAACCTGTTTGATCTGACCTTCATCAATAACCGTTCCCCATAATTTTTTTTCCAGGTATTGCTCAATCAGGATATCTTTTTTTGTTCTGCCAAACATTTTTGCAGACATTTTTAAAAGATAATTCAGGTTAATCAGGCATGTCTCCTGGCATGTTTTCTGTGCAAATCCCAATAATTGCTTGGCCATTTCAGCACCACTAAAAACATATTCATCAATGCTGGAAAGTCTCTTATATTCCTCGCTATCCCGATCAAATCCAGTCTTAACGAGCGATGCGTAGCCCTGGATTCCCATAAGAATATTATTAAAATCATGGGCGATACCGCCTGCCAGTGTCCCGATAGCTTCCATTTTTTGAGCCTGCCGTAATTGATCTTCCAGATTCACTCGATCTGTCAAATCTCTTGCCACTGCATATACACCGTTGAACTCTTCCCTATCATCACTTTCAGGCAGATGAATGGGAGTGGCTTTGAGTTCCATAAAGGAAAAAGATTCGTTTGAATTATATCGTGATGTTCCTGTTTCTACTTTTTTAAACCTGAAATGCATATCCTGTGCATTGTTGATATGTCTTTCAAATTTTTTAAACCGAGTCAGTATGGCCGCTTTTGAAAGATCCCCTTTATGGATGATATCCTTAAAATTTGTTCCAATCAGATCTTCTTTTGAGAATCCCAAAACTTTTTCAAACTGATGATTTACAAATGTAAAGCATCCCTCCTGATCCAATGTAAAAATAAGATCCGGTGAATTATTTACCATATATTCATATTGTTTTTCAGATGCCTCAAGTCTTGCCGATACTGCTTTTTTAGCTGCTATTAATTTCTTTTGAGAAAGTGCATTCTTAACTGTTTTGATTAGATCGGCATATTCGAACGGCTTTTTAAGATAATCCCAAGCGCCTATTCTAAGCGCTTTGATCGCAGACTCAACAGATGCATAGCCAGTGATAATAATAATCAGGACATCTTCATCAATACCAAAAATGTGCTCCATTACTTCATACCCGTTCATCCCGGGCATACTTATATCAAGTAATACAATATCAAACTTTTGTTGTTCAAAAATTTTAATTGCTTCTTCGCCGTTAGATGCACCTTGTGTCTGGAAACCTTCTCTTTTCAGACAAAGCGTAATATTTTCAACGATCCTTTCTTCATCATCCACAACGAGTATTTGTTCTCTTTCCATATGCTATCCAAATATAATAAATTTATGCACCCATCCACCTATCTCCCCAGACTTTAGATAACAGACTGACCGAACATTTGGACCTTTCAGTTTCATTTAAAGCCCTCTTTAAAATCATCTTCCAGAACCCATACAAGGGGGTATATACTATCGCTTACATTCATTTCTACTATAGAATTATGAACTATAACCCTTTGGAAAATAAAAAGTCAATAACATCAAAAAATTTATTTAATATTTAGGATAAATCAATTGCTCCAAGAGCAACCCATTATGTTTACTGGTTTTTTTTAAAAAAAAAGAGGCAGTATGGTGACATTTTCAAAAACGAAAGGTCACCAAACTACCTCAATAAATTTTACAATTTTCTGGAGTAACAAGGGTATTGATTATTTTGGATCAGTCACCCTGATCTAAAGTTCGATAAACACCCCTCTCGATCTTCTTCATCGCAAGTAATCCAGTGTTAAAGAGTTTCAATTTTAACAGCACAAACCTTAGTTCCTGGTGTTTTAGCCACAGGATCCAATTCGCAGCAGGTCAACAAATTAGTGGGTGTTTCAGAAAAATGGAAACTCATGGAAACTGTTCCAGGAAGACATTTATCTGTTATACTCACCTTTACATCCACCACTCCGCGTCTAGATGTAACTCTCACTTTCTGGTCGTCTGCTATCTCCAATTGTGCAGCATCTTCCGGGTGAATGTTCAACAACTCTTCTTTTCCCAAAACATTCAATCCGTACACTCTACGTGTCATGGTGCTGTGATAATGAAACAAACTGCGGTCTGTGGTCAAAAGCAGAGGATATTCCTGATCTGTTTCTTCGCCAGATTTTTTATATACTAGCGGTTTAAATATCCCTTTACCGCTGGCTGTTCCAAATTTTTCAACATGCAAGAAAGGTGTTCCCGGGTGATCATCTGACAGACAGGGCCATTGCAGACCACCTTTTTCCAAGCGTGAATAGGAAATACCTTTATAGGCTGGCATAACAGAGCGCATCTCTTCCATGATCTCAGAGGAGTTTGTAAAGTCAAACCCTTTTCCTTTAAGCCGTTTTGCCAGTTCACAGGCGATCCACCAGTCTGGTTTTGCTTCCCCTACAGGATCAACCGCTTTTCTGACCCGCTGAACTCTTCGTTCAGTATTTGTAAACGTCCCATCCTTTTCGGCAAAAGCCGTGCCTGGAAGAATAACATCTGCTAGTTCTGCCGTTTCTGTCAAAAATATATCCTGAACAACCATAAAATCAGCTTTTTCCATGGCCTCGATGGCATGATTAGCATTGGCTTCACTTAAAACAGGATTTTCCCCAACCAGATAGAGAGATTTGATACTACCATCTAAGAGTGCATCAAATATTTCCGTATGGGTCTGGCCCGGTTTATCGCTTAATTCGGCATCCCAGGCAGATTCAAATTTTGTTTTGGCATCAGGGGATGTGACTTGTTGGTACCCAGGATAAACATTGGGTAGGCATCCTACATCACAGGCACCTTGAACATTGTTCTGACCCCTTAAAGGGTTGACACCGGTTGAAGGTTTGCCGATATTGCCGGTGAGCAATGCCAGGTTGCTGATGGCCAGGACATTGTCCGTACCATGAACATGCTGGGTAATTCCCATACAATAAATGGTGGAACTCGGTGTTTGAGTCGCATAAATCCGTGCAGCCTTTATAATTTTATCCTGGGACACGCCGGTAAGTTTTTCCACTGTATCCAAATCAAAGGCTTCCAAAGATTTTTCAAAAGTCTCAAAATCTTCACAACGATCTTTTATAAAAGTTTTATCTTCAAGACCTTCTTCCAAAATCACCCGCATCATTCCCATGAGTAAGGCAACATCAGTTCCAGGCTTATGTTGTAGAAAAACCGTAGCAAATCTGCAAAGATCTATTTCTTTAGGATTCGCAACAATTAGGTTGGCGCCTTTGCGAACGGCATCCTTGACCTGCAAAGCAGCAATCGGATGTGCTTCAGTGGTATTGGTACCGATGGCTAAAATGGTTGAAGCATCACCCAATTCAGTAATTGTATTTGTCATTGCTCCACTTCCAAAAGAGGTGGCCAGACCGGCCACAGTAGGAGCATGTCACAATCGTGCGCAATGATCTAAATTATTGGTACCCATAACGGCCCGGGTAAACTTTTGAAAGACATAATTGTCCTCATTGGTTGCTTTAGCAGAAGAAATGCCCGCAAATTTATCACCTTTGTTCTTGGCAAAATTATCCGCTACAAGATCTAAGGCTTCATCCCATTCCACTTCGACAAACTTGCCATCCTTTTTAACCAGTGGAGATGTCAATCGTTCTGGATGATTTACGAATTTATAACCAAACCGACCTTTCACACAAAGTCTACCTTTACTTGCTTGATTGCCCAAATCGCCCCGGGCACTTACCAGTTTGTTATCCCGTACACCTAAGACCAGTCCGCAGCCACAGCCACAAAAGGAACAAATTGTTTTAACTTGATGGGTCGGCCTTTTTGCATCTTTTTCAGTTAATGCACCCACTGGACATCTGACAATACATTCACCACATGATTCACAATTGGAGTTTAATCTAGGTCTGTCTCCAAAGCCGGCAATTTTTGTCCCTTGTCCACGTTGAACAAAATCAATAGCATTAATATTTTGAATTTCATCACATGTTCGGACACAAATTCCACAGAGTACACACCGGTTAGGGTCAAAATCAAAGAACGGATTGGAATCATCAATGGGTAATAATTCTTCTGGTTTTTTCAACCGCTTGAATCTTTCTTTACTCATGCCCACGTGATCTGCAATTCGCTGCAGTGCACATTTGGTATTCTGATAACAGTTCAGACAATCTGTATCATGATCTGCGATCATCAATTCCAGGTTAACCTGTCTCATCATCTGGATTTCAGGTGTTTCAGTTAAAACTTCCATCCCGTCTTTTACTTCAGTTTTACAGGAAATGACTGTTTTTTTCCACTCTCCCTGAATTTCTACCAGGCAGAGTCTACAGGCACCTATGGGCTCCAATTCTTTATGATGACAAAGATGGGGGATGTAAATCCCTTTCCTATTCGCTGCGTCCAATATGGTCATCCCTTTGTCGGCTAAAACCGATAAACCATTTATAGTAAGTTCTATTTTCTCGGTCACTTGTTACCCCCTTAATTTATACGCCCTGGAAGGCATTCCACTGCACGAAATTTTTTAGGACATTTTTCGAAACACATACCGCATCGGATACATTTTTCCTGGTCCAGAATATGCACTTGCTTTTTCTCACCCGTGATGGCTTCTACTGGGCAAGCCTTTGCACATATGGTACACCCCTTACATTTTTCTTCATCAATCACAAAAGAGATCAGTTCTTTACATGCGAGAGATGGACATGCTTTGTCGTTAATGTGGGCTTCATATTCTTCACGGAAATATTTTATGGTTGTCAGAACCGGGTTTGCTGCACTCTGGCCTAATCCACAGAGCGATGAATTATTCACTGTATTTCCCATTTCTTCCAACAATTCAATATCTCCAGGTTTTCCTTTACCCTTGGTAATATCAATCAAGATATTGAGCATCTGTTTTGTGCCCACCCGGCAAGGCGTGCATTGTCCACAGGATTCTTTTTGGGTGAAATCCAGAAAATATCGGGCGATATCAACCATACACGTGGTTTCATCTAAGATTACCATACCGCCCGAGCCCATCATGGACCCAGCCGCTTTTAATGAATCGTAGTCCACAGGAGTGTCCAGAAAAGAAGCAGGCAGGCATCCGCCTGAAGGGCCACCGGTTTGGACCGCCTTAAAACTTCTACCATCAGAGATCCCGCCACCGATATCAAAAATGATTTCTCTTAAGGAGATACCCATTGGCACTTCAATCAAACCACAATTATCAATTTTACCAGTCAATGCAAAGACTGCAGTACCTTTACTGTCTTCTGTTCCAATACCTGCAAACCATTTCCCGCCCCTTGTAATAATCTGGGGAACATATGCAAATGTTTTTACATTGTTTAATACGGTCGGCTTATCAAAAAGCCCTTCTTCTGTCGTCCTGGGTCTTGGAGATGCTTTAGGCATTCCCCTGTTACCTTCTATAGATAATGTTAAAGCAGTCGATTCACCACAGACAAAGGCGCCTGCACCAAGGAAGCACTCAATATCAAAGCTAAATCCGCTTCCCATGATATTATCCCCAAGGAACCCATTCTCATGCGCCTGTTTTATTGCATTGTTAAATCGTTTTACTGCCAATGGATATTCTGCGCGAACATAGACATAACCTTTTGATGCGCCTGTGGAATATCCGCATATAGCCATACCTTCCAATACGGCATGTGGATCTGATTCTAACGTACATCGATCCATAAATGCACCAGGATCACCCTCATCCGCATTGCAAACTACATATTTTTCGTCACCTTCTGATACAAGGCCTGCTTCCCATTTTCTTCCGGCTGGGAATCCGCCGCCACCCCTACCTCGCAAACCGGATATTTTGACTTCTTCAACCACCTCTTGTTGTGTCATTTTTAGAGATGCGGCTAATCCACTGTATCCATTTTGAGCAATATAATGGTTTATATTTGTAGGATCGATAATACCTGTGTTATGAAAAAGCTCTCTGGCTTGGGACTTAAAAAATGGGGTCCCCATTAAATCTTGGATCCCGGGTATTTTTTTATCCCCAATAGTTCCTAATGCATATTTCACTAATGGATCATCACCGAGGATATAGTTTTCAATAAGTTTTATTGCTATTTTGCTATTTACATTTTTATAAAAAACATTTGAGCCATCTGATTTAACAATATTAATAAGTGGTTCTGTATAGCAGGGTCCAAAACACCCTACTTCAATAATTTTGGCATCAATACCTCGTTTTTCAATCTCATCTTCAAAGGTTTGTTTTACTGCTAAAGCGCCTGCAGAACGACCGCAAGTCGCCGCCCCAATATAAATTTTGGGCGGTGTACTTTGTACCAGTTCATTCCATTCATCTTCCGCACGCTTTTTTATTTCAGTGAATTCCATATTATTTCTCCTTCTCAAAAAGCGTATCCACAGTCTTTGTTGTCAGTTTAGCCTTTACATCATCATTGACCATTACACATGGAGCAAGAGCACAACACCCTATACAAGCAGCTGTTTCTAAAGTGTAATCAAGGTCTTCAGTCGTTTCTCCCTCTTTAATATCCAATTTTCCTTCAATTTCTTCAAGAATCATTTCAGCCCCACGAACATGACAGGCAGTCCCCCTGCAAACAGTTACCTTGTTTTTCCCCATGGGTGTGAACCTGAATTGTTCATAAAAGGTTGCTACCGCATAGACTTTACTATCCGGCAGGGCAAGAAATCTTGCCACCTGTCGCATTGACTGCTCCGGAAGGTAGCCCAGCTCGTTTTGAACCTGTTGTAAGATTGGAATTAATTCGACGGTGTTACCTTCGTAACCCTCTAAAATTTTTTCTACTTGTTCATCCATTATACCTCCTAACTTTACCAGTTCTTCTGCTCAAGTCTGTATCTAAGCCAAGTCAACGACCTTGCCCAATTTTCAGACATAGTTTTCCGATCCAACGAATGCCATCGCTGAAGAAAGAAAATTTCTTTCTGAAATTGAATAATAATTATCCAAAGCCTGAGTGGCGTCCTTTGTAAATTGAGCCGGAAATCTTGTTGCTGTTCGTAGCCCGGCTCCAAACTTTTAATGCTATCTCTTTGTTCATGACCCTTTTCCTTCAAAGTATCGTATAATCCCCTATTGTTCGAACATGGATAATAGGGGCCTATTCTTTACCTGTAGGCGGTTAACCATAAATAGGAAGTAACTTTTTGTCAAGAAAAGGTTAAAAAAATATGAGGGTTAAAATATACCAATACACGGGTAGATATAATGGTCAAGGCCATGCATAGATCAGAAATAAAAAAGCTTAAATTTTTCTCAAAGCATTCACCCAAACTTTTAGTAATGACTGCCTGTCAGATTTAGCTCCATTTTTACCCTGAGAATATGCTATAAGAGATTTGATTACACATAAGAACTTCAAGGAGAATAAAGATGTCTTTAAAAAGTGGAAACAACCCCAATCTGACTGTCACAGAGGCCCTTCGCTTAAAAAATGCCAGGGAAAATACTTACCGGGAAAAAGCACTAAAGCTTTATCCTTGGATATGTGGCCATTGCGGGCGTGAATTTGAATGGAAACGCTTGCACGAATTGACAGTTCACCATAAAGACCACAATCATGACAATAATCCGTCCGATGGCAGTAACTGGGAACTTTTGTGCATTTATTGCCACGACAATGAACACTCCCGGGATCAGGTGTCCGATGCCCTTGACCAGGATGCGCCGGATATTTCATCAGAAAGTAGCGGCGGGGCCAACCCGTTTGCTGGGCTCGGGGATTTATTAAAGGGGAAAATCTCTGAATAATTTCAATATTATATAGGAAACTGGTTACAATCCCTTAAACAATAATTTGGGAAGTTTCTTTGCCTGGTTAACAAATTATATTAGTTTGAAACGAATCCTTAAAACGCCATCTTTAAACCCTGAGGTCGTAATCTTAAACTGTCCAATTTCCTTTGTTGACGATACATGAGGACCGATACATGGGCAGGCATCATACTTACCCATACGAACAATTCTCAATTCATCCAACCCATTAATTTCGGGTACTCGTTCTAAGGCAAATAGTTTTTGAGCATCTGTTTTGGGCACCATTTCAATGGTCACCGGAAGATCTTTTTGAATTTGATGGTTAACTGTTTTCTGTAATTCTTTGAGCTCATTCTCAGTCAACGGGCGCTCAAAATTATAATCACATTTAGATTTTTTTTTATTAATATGTGCACTAAAACATCGATTGCACTTAAATTTACTCACCATTGCCTGATTCAGCAAATGTTCCGCAGAATGCATTTTGGGATCATAATTCTTTGACATATTTTTTCCTTAGGGCTCACTCAAAAATAAATTGGCATTTATGTAACCGATTCTTATAAAATTATTCAATTAATTCAAGTAATCCCTGTATCTTTAAAAAATCCTCTGGCACCTCTGCCTTAAAAGACATTCTCAACCCTGAATATGGGTGCCTGAATGAAAGTTGGCTGGAATGAAGCATTTGTCTTTGAGCAGCACTCCTCCCCTTTTTTTTACGATATCTTCTGGGTTGATAAACCGGATCTCCAATCAATGGGTGATCAATGGCATAAAAATGCACTCTTATTTGATGGGTTCTCCCTGTTTTTAAATGTGCTTCAACTAGACAAGCTTTCTTAAAATATTTTTTAACTTTCCAAATTGTTAAGGCATGCTTTCCATCTGCATGGTTTATGGCCATTATTTTCCTTTTCACAGGATGTCGGCCAATGGGGAGGTCTATTTCTCCTCGATCTGTGGAGAGATTTCCAGAAACCAAGGCAAGATACTTTTTTTCCACCCGACGTTGTTTGAATTCTTTTTGGATAAAACGTAACGCTGGTGTCGTTTTGGCTACAACCATCAGACCACTGGTATCTTTATCCAGCCTATGGACAATACCGGGTCTGAATCGATCTTCACCAACATTATTAATTTCTGGTTCATGAAATAATAATGCATTCACAAGCGTCCCGGATAAATTCCCAGATGATGGATGAACCACCATTCCCGGTTTTTTATTAATGACAATGATGTGGTCATCTTCAAAAATAATATCTATTGGGATATTTTCAGACAATATTGTGTCATCCCCATTTGATTCAGGAATATTTCCGGTAATAAGATCCCCTTTTTTAAGTTTATACCCTGGTTTTTTCTTTTTATTGTTAACAAGGATACTATTGCTATTGATTAGCAGGGTTGCTTTACGTCTGGAACAGGTTTTACTAAAATTAGAAATTACCGTATCAAAACGGGTATTTTTTTGATCATCATGTATGTTAATATTTAGTTTCATGATAAAAAAACCGGCGAACAATAAGATGCCCGCCGGTTTTCAAATTTATTCAATATTATAGGATATTAGTTGAAAAGATTCTCAATCTCCTCCATCATGGCTTTCTCATCAATATCTTTGGCAGTTGACAGCTCTTGAACCAATAAATTCTGAGCGGTATCAAGTAATTTTCTTTCACCAAAGGAAAGGTCTTTTTCAAGCTTTAACTGGAAAAGATCTCTGAAAACTTCAGCCACATCATAGATAGATCCTGTCTTAATCTTATCCATATATTCTCGGTATCTTCGATTCCATGTTTGGTTATCGGCACCTTGAGCTTTTTCTTTCATAACCTCATAGACTGCCTGAACCTCTGTTTCAGGAATAACTTCTCTTAAGCCCACTGACTCCACATTTGTGGTTGGAATCATGATCACCATACCATTTTCTACGATCTTCATCATATAAAAATTCATGGTATCACCATTTATCTCTTTGCTTTCAATTGACTCAATGCACCCAACACCGTGTGCAGGATAAACAGCCAGATCACCTTCGGAAAATTCTTTTTTAGTTAATACTACTTCTTTAGCCTTAATATCTTTGGAATTTTCGCTCATCAGATCTCCCATATTTTATTATAGAAACAATTAGCCCAATCCTAAGCATAGAACCATATTTTAACAATATTGTCAATGAAATAAAATTAAAAAAATTAGCTATAGACGCTATATTTACTGAAATTGTTGAATTTGTTTTGTAATTTTTATTATATCACTTTTCTAATTCTGATTCTATAATTAAAATCAAACCCCGGACAATTTGTAATTATTGCAAAAAAAACTCAACTTTTGCTATCCTCATCAATGAAAGATCGATTGCCTCACGGGAGTGTTATGGTGCTTTTCTTACGATTTCTTGATAACCGAAGCTGTTTTAAAAACTGCTAAACTGTTAGAGGGAAAAATTACCGAGTTTCTGGTGGTCAGTTGAGGGAATTTTAGAATTTATTGCAATGTCTATCCCGCGTATGTGAGGCAGTCAGGCCGCAACGGGTTATATGAAGTTTTTTATGGTAAAATATATAACGAAGAGATTGGGAGTTGACCGGCGTCAGCGCTTTGTATTAAATAAATTCATGGCAGAGGTCACACCATTTTCAAGGATATGTAAACAGGCATTTGAAGCAGTGTCGATACAATCATCCAGTATACTCAATTCATCTGGAGAAAAGCTACCCAGGACATGACCGGTTACATTTTTACTTGATCCGGGATGACCAACCCCAACCCTGATTCGGATACAATCTTTTTTGCCAAAAGCATCAATAATAGAACGGACACCATTATGACCGCCATGACCACGGCTTTTTACGATTTTTACCTTTCCAAATTCAAGATCCATATCATCGTGAGCAATAATGATATCTTCAATACCAACCTTATAATAGGAAGCAAATTTTTGAATGGGCCATCCACTTCGGTTCATATAAGACAAAGGCTTCACAAGGAAAACATCCTGGCCATTTATTTTTGCTTTTACATACTCAGAATCAAAACGGGATTTATCAATAGAAAGGTGGGACTTTGAAGCAAGCGCTTCGACAACTAAAAAACCAATATTATGACGGGTCTGGGCATAGTTTTTCCCTGGATTACCCAGCCCCGCAATAATTTTGAATTTCAAATCTAATACCTATGGCAAAACTATTCTTCAGTGGTTTCTTCAGAAGCCTCAGAAGTTTCTCCATCTTCTGCAAGTTCTCCTTCTTCCAATTCTTCCTCTTCTTCCTCAACTTCTTCTTCAACAGTTGGAGTTATAACTGTGAGAAGCGTAAAGTTAACTTCATGAGGAATTTCAACAGCATCACCCAAATCAAGGTCGTCGACATGAACTGAATCACCAACTAAAAGTTCTGAGATATCAATCTGAATGCTATCGGGTGTATCGGCTGGCTTACAAATCACATCGAGCTCACGTCTGATAATTTGGAGAATACCTCCCTCTTTAACACCCTCACTTTCACCAATTGGCTCAACCGGAACACTGACGGTGACTTTTGTATCCATATCAATTTCATGCAAATCAAGGTGCAGGTAATTCAAGCCAAAGGTATCCATCTGAATCTCTTTGAGCATTGCAATTTTATCTTTCCCTTTATCGCCTTCAATTTTAAGGTTGAAAAAAAGACCAGTAGACCCATTTAGCCTAATAATTTTAGTAAATTCAGCGGTATCAATGGATAGCTTTACAGGATCTGTCTTAACACCATATGCAATGGCGGGGATAGCATTATTACTTCTTAATTTTCTAGCAGCGCCCTTACCTTTTGTTTCTCTTGTTTTTGCGTTTAAGTCAATTAATTCCAAAGTTCTTTCCTCCGTATCTGCATAAGTTTATGCAGAATACTAATATCAATTATTTTATACAAATAGAGAATTTACAGAATCACCTCTGTAACTACGCATGATTGCCTCACCCACTAGCTTGGCAATGGAAAGCGTCTCAATCTTGTCACACTGTTTCGCTTCTTCTGACAGAGGGATGGTATCTGTTACAACAAGAGAGCTCAAAAATGACTTATTAATTCGATCAATGGCCGGTCCTGAAAGCACAGGATGTGTCGTATACGCATGAACGGCTTTAGCCCCCTTTTCAACGATAACACTTGCAGCTTCTGTCAATGTTCCTGCCGTATCAACCATATCATCAAGGATAATCGCTGTTTTATCTTGAACATCCCCTATAATGGCCATGGCTTTGGCTTTATTGGGTGCGCTTCTTCTTTTATCAACAATGGCAAGGCTGGCATTGATCCGTTTAGCATAGGCGCGTGCTCTTTCAACACCGCCGGCATCAGGCGATACAACAACCAGATTTTCAGGATAACGGGTTTTGATATCATCAATGATCACCGGAGCAGCATAAAGATTATCCACCGGACAATTAAAAAAACCTTGAATTTGGCCGGCATGCAGATCCATTGTTATCACTCTGTCAACGCCTGAATTTTCGAGAAGATTTGCTATTAACTTTGCGCTGATAGGAACCCTGGGAGCTACCTTTTTATCCTGCCTGGAATATCCAAAATAAGGGATAACTGCAGTAATTCTACTGGCAGAAGACCTTTTAAATGCATCAATCAGCAGCAGCAATTCAACAAGATTATCATTTACAGGATTACAGGTAGATTGTACAACAAAAATTTCCTGTTTTCTGACGTTCTCATGAATTTCAACCTGGGTTTCTCCATCACTGAAACGGTTAACTTTCAATCGTCCCAGTGGCTTTGCAAGATACTCTGAAATCCGATCTGCAAGGACAGGGTTTGAATTCCCTGCAAAAATTGATAAGCCATTCATATCAAATCTCTTTTTCCCAATAATACATGGTTATTAAATATGGCTGGGGCGAGAGGACTCGAACCTCTGAATGCAGGGATCAAAACCCTGTGTCTTACCACTTGACGACGCCCCAATACATTAATCAACACATCTAACTCAAAATTATCTATTAAACGAGGAAAGAAATATTTTTTTTTTTCTCCCTGCCCATTTTCCAATGAGCCTGTCACAGCCCATCTTTGCATTATCATGAGCTGAAAAAAGAGCAAAAAGAGATGAGCCGCTTCCTGTCATAAATACTTTTTTTTGCAGCAACAATTCCATCTCTTCTTTTGTTTCTTTGATCTCAGGATACAGCCTGCAAGCAGACTCTTCAAGGTCATTATGCATCTGCCCCTTTACATCAAATTCTTGTCCCCGTATCGGTACATTCAACCCAGTGTACTTATTATATTTTTGGTTTGATGTCAATCTAAAATCAATATTTTTATATACTTTTGCAGTTGAAGCAGCAACTCCAGGATCACATAAGACAATATGATAGGGTTTAAGGTTAGACACTTTTTCAAGCTGTTCTCCCACACCTTTGGCAATAGCCGCAGTTCCAAAAATAAAAAAAGGAACATCTGCTCCCAGGTCCAACCCCATTTTCATCAATTCTGATGTTGAAAACGGGGTCTTATGATACCGGTTTAATACCGTTAATATTAGTGCTGCATTGCTGCTGCCACCCCCCAACCCTCCTCCAACTGGAATTTTCTTTTTTATCTCAATAGAAAGTCCTTTTTTCCCTTCATAGCCAGTGGTTTTCATAGAACGATAAAACAATCTTGCCGCTTTATGTGCAAGATTTGATGCATTTTCAGGCACATCCGGGTGATCACAGACGATTGAAATTTTATCTTTTGTAAAATCTATATTAATCTCATCATACAAATCAATCTGTGTCATTAAGGAATGAAGATTATGATATCCATCCTCTCGTTTGGAGGTGACATACAAGAACAAATTGATCTTTGCACAGGAGTGATACGTTTCAATCAATCTTTAGCCTCAACAAAGGCCAATCTTATTTCACTCAGTAAGGCTTTAAGCAGGTTATTTTCTTCCTCAGTCAGATTTCCTTTGGTTTTTTCCTCTAACATGGCGATCATATCTATAGTATGCTGTGCAAGATCAAGATTTATAGATTTTTTTCCTGTTGAAGGATCTTCTACTTTACCCAGCTGAACAAGACCTGATGAATACAATGATAATATAAAGCTTGAAAAATCAATCTTGGGTAACTGATTCTTACCGCCTGAAGGGGCATCACTCATTGTAAAACCGTTTCCTTCGTCCATTTTCTTTCTCCTTGAAATTAATGTCTCATCCTAAGGGCTCGCTCAAAACCCATTGAACATCAAAATGATCTTTTGTTACTGATGCAAGGTAACCGTCAAAGTAAAAATTTTCAACTAAATATTTACTTTCTAAATATTTAAGAATCAATCTTTCACTATCAATAACTGTATCAATCTTTGCTTTAGGTAATCCTTTTATCCCATCTGATGTTTTTTTCAACACAGCTTCTTTTGCAGTAAACGCCCTGAAAAAAATTATATTTTTATCTTGATTTCCAAAATGTGCTCTTTCATCTGAATCAACAATTCTATCAAACAAACGATCAGAAATATCTTTAATCTGCTCTATGTCAATACCAATTTTTTCTTTTGACACAACACCTGCAACAAAATCTGATTTATGGCTAATAGACCAACAGATACCATTTGATGGTTTCGGCACACCTAAACCATCTTTTTCAAAAAGTTTAATTTTAAATTTTGAATTTAAGGAGGATTTTTTAGCACTTTCTCGGGCAAACTGACTTAAGGCTGCTACCTTTTCTTTGCCTTTCAGGGCTTTAATCGTTTCAGGCACCCTTGTTATTACCGGATACAAATTAATGTTCAATTCTCCTTGATTTCTCTAAAAAATATTAGAGCCGGGCAAATCAATAAGAATTGATCCACCCGGCTCTCTTTATTTCTTTTACTGTCTTCTATTTAGTGTTTGAACGAGAACTCACCCAAACAACGGGCTTTCAGTCAGACACTACTTAAACTTTAAGAGCATATTTTGCTGATTTAAGCGTATTTTTCATAAGCATTGCAATTGTCATTGGGCCTACACCACCTGGAACAGGCGTAATTTTGCCACAAATTTCTTTGGCAGCCTCAAAGTCTACATCACCACTGAGTATTGCTTTTCCAGTTTTTTCATTCATACCGATACGGTTAACACCAACATCAATAACAGTAGATCCGGGTTTAATCCATTCGGGTTTAACAAGACCTGGCACACCCGCTGCAACAATGAGAATATCTGCCCGCAGGCAATGGGCTGCCAAATCTTTCGTTCGTGTATGAACGATGGTTACAGTAGAGTTTGCGCCAACCCCTTTTTGAGCCATCATCATTGCAATGGGTTTTCCAACAATATTGGATCTTCCCACAACAACAACTTCTGCGCCGGACGTTTCAGTACCAGAACGAACAATCATTTCCTGGATACCGGCGGGAGTACAGGGATGAAAAATTGCTTCCTCTCCACCAATCATTAAACGACCAACATTTACAGGATGGAATGCATCAACATCTTTATCCGGATTAATAGCAGTCAATACTTTTTTGTCATCAATTTGTTTTGGTAAAGGAAGCTGGACCAGGATACCATGAATATCTGGATCATTATTGTATTTATCAATCAATTTCAGAAGTTCTTCTTCTGAGATATCTTCTGGCTGATCATCCTGAATTTCATGAAATCCAAGACTGATGGCTGTTTTAACTTTTAAAGTAACATAGCTGATGGATGCAGGACTTGATCCAACAAGGATGGTTACCAGTCCTGGCACTTTGCCAGTTTTTTCTTTCATCTGCTCGACTTCCTCTTTAACTTCTGCGAGGATAGCCTTTCTTATTTCTGTTCCACTAATTAATTCAGCTGTCATATTATTTCTCCTATATTTCTACATTAAACAAAAATCAGAAGAACTTCTTCCAATTTTGTTACTTATAAAATTAGGAAATTTTCTTCGAGTGTGAAGTTGGCCCAAATTTTCTCCACAGGCATACTTAAGTATGTCGAGGAGGATAATTTGGGCCAAAACGTTGCAATCGTTAAAATTTACAATTTTATTTAGAATACGCCCTGTACTTTTCCTGTATCAACGTCTACGTCAACACGTTTAAATGCTGGGTTAGATCCTGTACCTGGCATCAGACTGATCGCGCCGGCAACAGGAACGATAAATCCTGCACCACCGTATGTGAGGACTTCTCTAATGGTCAGCCTCCAACCTGTTGGGACACCCTTAAGTGCAGGGTTGTCAGACAGGGACAAATGCGTTTTAACCATGCACAGACCCATTCCAGCCAACTCAGGATCTGCCTGGATTCTTTTAAGAGCAACTTCAGCTTCAGCAGAATAATCAACGCCATCAGCTCCGTAAACTTCCTTGGCAACCATTTCAATTCTATCTTTAACCGGTATATCAAGCTCATAGAGGAATTTAAATTCAGATGCTTCTTCACATGCTTCAACAACAACGTTTGCAAATTCAAGCGCACCGTCTCCACCATGTTCCCAATGTCTGGAAAGGGCAACTTTCGCACCTTCAGCTTCACTGAGCTCACGTACTTTTGCAATTTCAGCATCTGTATCTGTATAGAAGGCATTAATACAAACAACAGGAGAGATACCAGCTTTTCTGACGTTTCTGATATGATGAATCAGGTTTGAACAACCCGCTGCAACCCAGTCAACGTTTTCTGAAGCATACTCTTCAGGCATGGGTTTGCCAGGAACAGGAACAGGTGCGCCACCATGACATTTAAGCGCTCTAATAGTTGCAACAACAACTGCACAATCTGGTTTAAGACCTGAATAACGACATTTAAGGTTCCAGAATTTTTCAAATCCAATATCTGCACCAAAGCCTGATTCAGTTACATGGTAGTCACCCAGTTTCAGACCAATTTTATCTGCAATAACAGAACTCTGACCAATAGCGATGTTTGCAAAAGGACCGGCATGAACAATAACTGGCTGGCCTTCAAGAGTCTGCATCAAAGAGGGGTTAAGCGCATCCACCATCCATGCTGTCATAGCGCCTGCAACCTGAAGATCTTCTGTGGTAACCGCTTTACCCTTTTTAGTATAGGCAACAACAATTTTACCCATTCTTTCACGCATGTCTTTAAGATCTGAAGCAATGGAAAGAATTGCCATAACTTCTGAAGAAACCGCAATACCAAATTTTGATTTCATCATGAAACCGTCA
>JAAEKY010000884.1 GCA_024227235.1 Desulfobacteraceae bacterium
GCATGGGTTTCTGTTCAAATGCCCAACCGATTCACCACCGGCAAGGCGCATCTTTCGGCATGCTAAGATAACGCCGTTTTATCAAACATGGCCCAGTAAAAACCAAAAGCGGGGCTGCCCTTGCTCTGATAGACATAAACCATTATCTTTCCTTGCCGATGATGTCCGCTGAGCTGGGGTATTTTTGTGCTCTTTTAAAAACGGAGGGAGCGGTAAAAGAAGATTTTAATCCTTTTGAGCGTCCGTCAGGCATGCAACAATAATCAAACCCCATTCCCCCAACAAGCGTCAAATGAAGACCTCTTTTTTGCAGATTTTCGCCATGCTTTTTCTTTTATATTATAATAATCAAGGTTTGACCATAGGCCCCCTCTTAACAGCTTTAATTCGGTCATCAACGTATTTTCGCCGTAAACCAGGGTTTTTTGCTTAATACCTTTTATGGTGGATCGGTATCCTTCACTCCTGTTTTTATTGAACATGGGTCTTCTCCCGACACCTTCACCCGACTTCCGGTTTTCTCCAAGCTCCCGGCCACATCCTCCAAAAAGACAGGATTACTTTTAGCCTGCATCAGTATGCCAATGAGATGATTGTCTTTCAATAACCACGTTGTTACGGCATGTTGTATGTTGCAACATCAGAATCATTGGGCCAAGGCGTCAGCAGACATTTTTCAACAATGAAGCTTACCGGCCGGAATTAAGTATGGTGTCCCGGAACTCCCAAAGAGTTCAACATAAAACATAATTTTCTCGTTGACCGAAATAAATAATATTTTGAGATAAATATTATGATAACCATGTGTTTTGTATTGACAACCTAACCAGCACACGCCTTTAATTTATTGATTTTATTAAATAAAAAACTTGACACAAGCTTAATAGCACCTATTTTGTAACCAGCTTTCATCAACCTGCATTAATTTTCAGGCTGTTTTCTCCCCCCAAAATACCCATTGTCGTAGCGGCATCCAATAGTTTGGAATAAAGAGAATTTCGCGAAAGAAGAGCTTACTACGTCTGATGGGATCACAAAAGAAAAAGGCAAAAAGAAAAATGGGTAAAAATATTGATAAAGCAATAGTTTATTGTGAAGGAAACTTTGGTGGGATGGATGGCAAAACAGCCAATGGATTAGTTCGCCATTCAATAAAATATAAAATTATCGGTGTGATAGATAGTAGCAGAGCGGGTCAGGATACCGGAAATGTATTGGATGGCAGTCCAAATGGAATCATGATTTATAAAGATATTATGGCATGTCTGAAAGAAAATAATGAAAAAGATATTAAGACTTTCATTTACGGCATGGCGCCTTTGAGTGGACTATTTTCAAAGGAAGATGAGCAGGTAATATTTTACGCTATGGAAAATAAATTGAATATAGTCAATGGTCTTCATGAATTTTTGACAGATAAATCTCATTTTACCCAAAAAGCAAGGGAATGTGGAGTCCATCTGTATGATATCCGCAAACCCAAAGCAGTCAGTGAATTAGTTGTTTTTACAGGTAATATATCAAAAGTTGAATGCCCTAAAATAGCGATTTTGGGAACTGACAGTGCAGTTGGTAAACGAACCAGTTCCACCCTTTTGACCAAGATGCTTTGTGAAAAGGGCGTAAAAGCAGTCATGGTTGCAACAGGTCAGACAGGTCTGATTCAGGGCGCTAAATATGGTGTTGCACTTGATGCAATTCCCGAACAATTTATTTCAGGTGCTATGGAACAGGCTGTCTGCCAGGCATGGGAACATGAAAAACCCGATATTATTATTATTGAAGGACAGGGTGCTCTTAGTCATCCGGCATATTTAAGCTCTTGTTTTATTATACGCGGAAGCCAGCCAGATGCTATAATAATCCAGCACCCTCCCAAAAGAGAGTTTTTAGGCGATTATCCAAAAATTAAAATGCCCACCTTGGAAAGTGAGATTAATCTTCTTGAATCATTTTCCGGGAAACCTGTCATAGGAATTGCTCTTAATCATGAAAATATGACAACCTCTGAAATGGATGAAACCATTATTGAGTATAAAAAACAATTTGATCTTCCTGTAAATGATGTTCTTACTTATAATTGTGATTGTCTTATAGAAAAAATCCTTTCACTTTTTCCGAAATTAAAAAAACAAATACAGAAACAGATAAATTAAATGGGAAAATCAGATTGCGATTCACCAGTTATTGAATTGGACTTAGCCAAGATATACCATAATGCAAAAACTCTGGTTCAACTTTTTAAAAGTCAACACAGTGAAATTATGGGAATCACTAAAGTAGTGTTAGGCAATCCCATAATAGCAAAGGCTTTGACTTCTGCCGGTATTAAATATATCGGAGATTCAAGAATCGAAAATCTTAAAAGGATGATAAAAGAAGATGTCAATGCAGAGTTTGTATTAATTCGAACTCCTTTCAGGAGCAATGTTAAGCAGGTAGTTAAGTATGCCGATATCAGTTTTAATACGGAATTATCAATAATAAAAAAACTTTCTGAAAATGCGGTTAATTTAACTAAAGTGCATCAAATTATACTGATGATTGAGATGGGAGACCTGAGAGAAGGTATTTTAAGAACAGATATAGAGCAGATGATTCAGAATATACTCCCCCTCAAAGGCATTAAAATAAGGGGTATTGGTACTAATTTAGCCTGTTTCGGAGGAATAAAACCCACTGCTTTAAAAATGAAAGAACTTTCTGATATTGCGATGTTTATAGAGAATAAATTCAGAATTAAATTAGAATTAATCTCAGGTGGTAATTCAGCTAATTTTGAATGGTTTCAAGAAATTAAAAACAGAAATCGCATAAATAATATCAGATTAGGTGAAGCTATCTTTTTAGGGCGTGAGACTTTATATAGAAAACCCATTAAAGGTCTTTATCAAGACGCTGTTAATCTCATTACCGAGGTAATTGAATCAAATAAAAAAGAATCTGTTCCTGATGGAGAAATCTGCCAGGATGCTTTTGGTCAAATACCTTCTTTTAAAGACAAAGGTATAATTTCAAGAGCTATTTTAGGAATTGGCAGACAAGATGTTGATGTGAACGGACTGACGCCTTTAGCTGATGTTAATATTATTGGTTCCAGCAGTGACCATATTATTCTGGAAATTACCAAATCAATTATAAATGTAGGAGATAAAATCAGGTTTAAATTGAATTATAGTGCCCTGTTGTCAGCAATGACATCGCCATTTGTCAAAAAAGTAATCATCAATAATATTTAAACAAAGTACCCGCCATAGGAAGTCATACAATAAGCTGATGATAAGCATATAGCCATAGATCTGTAGTTCCGGGGACATCCATACTTAATTGGGGCTTCCTGAATAATCTGTGAATTCCAAATCAATGTCATTAACTTAACGCAACGGCTGGTAACAATAATGGAAACATCCGCTGCGGTTATTAAAATATCTCGGGTACTTTCTCCCGGGTCTTATCGGCTCGATTGTTTTTACAACAACAGCATGTATATCTGATATTATACTGGAAAGCTTATTTTTTGGGCGGACAAACAACAGAGGAATAACATCCTTAACCTTTGATAATGTTTGAGCAAAATTCTTTTGATACCGGTGCAAGCGATCTTGCGTATTATTGTCGATAACGGATTGCGTCTGGAAAACCAGTGCAGATGTTAGATTTATTGGAAAAACCTTTGCATGAAAATCCTGATATACGGAAAGAACCGATTTGCCGGAAAAATTCTCTATCTCAATCCTTTTTTTCATTGTTTTATAATCTTCTTCAACAGGCCACCTCAAATGATAGAGTTCGGCAAATTGCTCATGTGGATACATCCGTTTGTCAAGAAGTGTCGTGACAAGAATATCGGCTTTCCCTGTGTCAAGTTCAACTCTGATCAACCGCAGCTTCAGCGACTTTAAATCCAGCCCCATTTCTTTGCGTTGTTTCATTGAACTTGAAAATATCGGCAATGAGATGATCTTTTCTTTTTTACCGGAATTGTAAAACCGGCGAACAACTTTCCATCGTTTCCGTTGAATGCGTGCACAAAAATCGGCTCCTTGCGAGATAATGAGATTAAACATCCAATAGGCCGGGTAACCTCTGTCAAGGAGAATCAAATCATTCGGCATCAGCTTTAAAAAATGGAACGCCGCCAACTCGCGCTCTACAAGGTTCTTGGACGCAATGATCGCATCGACTGTAATTTTATTAAGCGGGTCAAACATCTGTGAAACCCGGGCTTGTCAAAACCTTTGATATCTTGCCATAATCAAAGCCCTTTAAAAAGCAATGTAGCCCTTTAAACTACGCACCCCCAAATCCCATGGTTGAACAGCTCGCTTTTCAATGCGGGTGAAAAAAACAGCCCGTATTCCAGTTTTTCAGAATCCGCCGTATAACCGTTCAGTTCTTTAAGAGAGTCTTTTAAAAAATCGTTCCGGGTTTTCCATTGAAAGCCGCAATTGGGGCATGTCTTAAAGATCTCTTTTGCCATTGTAATCTCCAGTGACAATCAAAAAGTATTTTATCGGTTTCGCAAGAAACAGGCGCCCGCCTGCCGGGAACTTAGGCCAGGTCAGCAGAAAGGTTTAAAAATGATTATCGGCCCGACGCGGACAGTTTATGTACCGTCTGTTTGCAGGGAAAAAAAGCTGAGCGGCTCCAGGATGGCGGGCGGGCAAAATAGTCATTTATGGATGACCAATAGATATAATATGGGTGATCAGGCCCCCTGGTGCTGCGTAGTCCCGGTAACTGCGAACGTTGCGATATATGGCAGATATCGGTAATTTCATTGAACCTTTGATAAGTTGAAGAAAGCAAAGGTTTTGGCAGAGTTCATTTCCATTGGATAGCCAATCCAAATCATCAACAGACTTATATTGCCTGCTTGACAGTACTATGCTTCCATTGCTAATGTTTAACATTACCATCATACAAAATACAATTTTCTAAAGTCAAACCCATCGTGAGGTGGGGACGAAAAACCACGGGTCTAATGATCGCGTTCTTTTGTTTATTTTGTCATAGAAAACCTGGTCCTTTGGGCCAGGTCAGAGAAAGACGGCTTTGCCTTGGTGTTTTGTGTTTGAAATCCCAAATCCCAATATTCAATAACCCAAACCCTCCAGGACGAGACAGGGTTTGGGATTTTGAATTTGGGTCATTGGAAATTGTTTGATATTTGTAATTTCAACAATTTGAGCTTCAAATCAAAGCAAATCACCTTTTGGGGATAACCAAAGCCTGGTCCTTTGGGCTATGATTTTTTACTTAGTTGCATCTGGGTTAGTGGAGGCATCCGAACTGATCACGTGCCACCCCTCAATAGCTAAAACAAACATGGAGGAATAATGCATTCAATATCGTTCCGTGCTATCGCCGTTATTATTGTTTTATCTATGCTGGCAGGCTGCGCGCCCTGGCATGCCTACTCCCACAAAGTCGAGCCTGCCGA
>JAAEKY010000885.1 GCA_024227235.1 Desulfobacteraceae bacterium
CTGGCTTTGCAGATGTTTGTCAATGGCTGCATTGAGTTCTCCATTTTTTCCAGATGCGTATTCATACCAAATACTATAGTTCACCGGGTCAGTAGGAAGCTTATATTTGCCGATCAGTTCCAAGGCGTGACGTAGATACTGCCGTGAATCCTCGATACTTTCATTATATCGCATAATACAATCCTCTTTCTGAGAAGGGACTTTTGTCCTCTATTACAATATTTCCAATGACCTCTGAAATCCAAACCAAAGCCCTTACAATGAGAACGCTAACATCAACCGCCTTAGGGGAGCTAAGAACACCAACGGCCATTATTGCGCCGTGCCCCGCAAAAACTTTATGGTAAGGTATTGGAATATTTTAGTTTTAAAAGGTAGTCGCAATTTCCAACCACCTCTTTTTTTTCATCTTCAATGAGCTCGTTCATTAGTGTCTGAGTTTTAAAACCGCATTATCGTAGTTTGCCAATTGCCTTGGAATGCAGGTGATAATTTTATTTTTATCCTTTTTGGACTTGTTTAATCAACTAATATTTTCTTGGTGATTTTCGATCCGGATTGGTTTTGACTTTGATGCACCGTTGATAGGCTTTTTTTGTTTCCCGGAGATCCTGGGAGGCCATACTCGAAAAGCAAGCACCCTGCCCTGCCGCCTTTCTTGACGACATTATGCTGGCCGCCGGTGGCCCTCATCCATATTCGGTAAAGAGTTTTCCCGGGGCTCAGGAGTAAACTGATTAAGAAGTCAAATAATGAATTACATTTGTTGTAACATATGCAATAATTGTCATTGACTTATTCTGCATTCCGTATTAAATCGGTCCGCCATACGCAATCAGCTTCTTTACTAGCTGCATTCTGGTTATTAATAGCACCTTAATGTTCTGTACCCGTCCTGATTAGTAGTTCAGCCAATCATCAGAATTTGCATTAGTGCCTGCTATGGTGGTCAAAAACGCCTAAGGGCTCGCGCAAAAATAAGTTTACATTTTAGGCGCTCAGAATTAGGTCAGATTCAGGTGATCCATGGCGGCAAAAACCACAGGAATAGCAAGCTATTTTGAGGATTTTTGCCGCTATGGATCGCGTGAAGGTGGCCTGAAGC
>JAAEKY010000886.1 GCA_024227235.1 Desulfobacteraceae bacterium
AGGTACACAACTATTGGATTGGGCAGTAGTACCAAAGCTTCCAGGCAATATAAGCATGCCGTCAAAGTTTTGGAAGTCAGCATCAAGCATATAGTAAAAAGGATATGAGACTAAGGTGGTTAATATTAATTTGTAACATTTAAAAAAGGATTTAAAAATGCAAAAAACAAGGAGGTTATTGTGGATGTCTGTGGTATTGGCATTTGTTTTGGTGATTGGTTTGGGATGCCAGACAGCACCAAAATCAGCCAGCCAGGCAGCTCCAGATACAAAATGGATGTTCCATGATATTGTTGATGTGAAGTTTGTCCAGCAGTATGTAAAAATGCCTAAGCCTGCAAATGTAATGATTGTTGATTCAAGACCCAAAAGAGGTAAGTTTGACAAGGGATATATTCCAACTGCGATTAATATCCCGGGCAGCAAGTTTGCAAAGATGACAGATAAACTGCCAAAGGATAAGAATACTCTTCTTATCTTCTATTGCCAGGGACCCACTTGAAAGCTAAGTCATAAATCTGCCTGGAAGGCAGAAAAAATGGGTTATAAAAATGTAAAAGTTTTTACAGATGGATTCCCAGCGTGGAAAAAAGCCGGCAATTACTGGGCTGTTGAAGCCTCTTTTGTAAAAAATATGAAAGATAAAATGACACCTGCTGTTATTATTGATTCCAGACCTACACGTCCAAAATATGTTCAAGGTCACATCCCG
>JAAEKY010000887.1 GCA_024227235.1 Desulfobacteraceae bacterium
TATTGATAAAAACTAGAGAGATTGATGGGAAAAACAACGTCTTCTCTTATAAGCTAAAAAAAAGCTCTAACGGATCGGGGGAGACCTTAGTATTTCAATCGGGCAAGGGCGGGTTTCTCTCCCGCCCTCCCCACAACACCCTGCGTGCGGGTCCGCACAGGGCGTTTCATCAAGGTTACCGGGGCGTATCCGGGTAATGTATTTTCACCCACTGCTCTTTGACAGATATCAACCCTTGTTCACTCAGCGGCGTAGCGATCTAAATGAATCTTATGAAATTTGGTTTTGAGAGGTTAAATAGCTGCATATGAAAGCGCTTCTAATTTATGTAATTCTGGCAGTGGTGAATTTCATAGTCAATTTTGTAATTTATAACTGCTCATTTAATTTGCAAGCGACTCCTTTTCTTCATGAAGAGCAGAGAGTTGATAGCGGTTTATTGATGCTAAAAACAACGCTTCCTGCATACTTTGTTTCATCAATAGTAATTACTATTATGTTTTATTTTGTTGCTAAAACTCTAAGGCGTAGGCATTGACTTGCAGCGGCGTAGGTTGGGTTAAGTTTGCGAAACCCAACATTAAAAAATCCCAACGGCATAGCATGCTCGGCCCGGCTGATGATTTAAAATGTCTTTTTTTCGCCATTGTTTCTTTTTAAATGAAATAATCTGTTGTCGGGTTTCGTTCCTCAACCCGACCTATAAAACTGAGAGGTTACACGCTCCACCTATCAGGCCAATGGAGCCGACTGCGATTCTCGCGGCTCTTCCGGCGGCGTTCGGTGTCATCATATGAAATTAAATTTTAAACATATAACCATTGCTTTCTTTACCCTATTTTTAATATTTGGCTGTTCAAGAAGCTATTCTATTTTCTTCTTTTCTTATCCAGCGGATAGTCAACCACACGAAAACAATTGGACACATTTGGGAAAAATTATTGCCTGGGATCCTCGTGGAAAGAAAGCAACGGAGCAAGGCAAAAGAAAAATCGAAATAATTATCCACGATAAAAAAGAATCAAAGTTGCTTCATGATGAAATCGAGTTGGTTAGTTCCATGCTTGATAAAAAAATCATCTGGAATGAATTTGAAAACCTGCAAATTATGCTTTATGAGAGTGGTAATGAATTTGTGGAGGATGAATACAATAAAAAATTGGTTAAAGAAGGCCCGAGACATTTAATAACTTTAAATTATTATTGGAACGGAAGTAAGTTTATTAAAAAGTAGCCACCGAACCAGTCATTCCAGTTGATAAAAACAGCGCGTTTAACCTGCATATCCAAGTTCCGTTAATGCTGAGTGCAATCATTCTGTCATGGCTTTCCAAGTTTTTTGCAGCTGAATTCAACGTTATGTTTCAATCCTAAAATAGAGGTTAAGGGGCCTTCATTTAACCATTGGTTAAGGTCCCAGTTTATCAGGTGATACCCTGCTTCGGCATATACTGTCTGTAAAAATCTTGATAGGCTAATGAAAATGGAAAACCCGGGACTTTTCGTCCAATTAAGACCTGACCCCTCTATTTTAAGAAAAAAGGAGACCACCCGGCATGTCCAGCCAAAGCGCTTCAGATCGACTCAGACAATTGTTGAAGGGCCCTGATTTCCTCATCATGCCCTGCTGCTACGACGGGCTTACGGCGAAGCTGATTCA
>JAAEKY010000888.1 GCA_024227235.1 Desulfobacteraceae bacterium
GCATGGGTATTGCTCATATCCTTCAAAAGAAGCTCGCTAGAGCGGCTATGGATAATGGACTCATCGGACTTGTTGCCTATACATCTCCTGAAAATACAGGGATGAAAAAATTATTTCATAAACTTCCGTTTAAAGTTAAAAAGGAACGGGATGGGGATATGTTCATTTTAAGCTGTCTTTTTTCTGAACCTAAAGATGATTAAGTCCTATGATAGAGTTACCAAGTGTTTTAATCCCCTGCTCCATATCTTTATTGTATAAAGAACCACATCCAAGTCTGATATAGTTTTTAAATCTTCCTGAGTTGGAGCAGACTTCACCGGGTATAATTGATATGTTTTTTTCTCTTGCAGCTTTATAAAGCTTCATTCCATTTATTTTGCCAGGAAGTTGAATCCAGAGCAAAGATCCTCCTTTTGGTGCTGATACACGTGTTCCTTTTGGAAAATATCGCTGGACTGCATGGGCCACTAAAAGAGCTTGCTTTTTAAGCTTGCCTCTGAGGTTACGCATAAATCTGTTATATGCACCACTTTTTAGAAATTCCGCCATTATATGCTGGTTTAAATTTGGAGATGATATTGAAATTCCTGATTTTATGGATAGGATTTTATCCCTGAACTGCTTTGGTGTCACAAGCCATCCAACTCTTAACCCGGGTGCTATGGTTTTTGAAAAAGATGAGCAGGAAATTACATTTCCATGCTTATCATATTCTTTTAATGAAAAAGGTCTGCTTGTGTCATAATATAGTTCACCTAACAGATTATCTTCAATAACAGGCACTCCACTTTCTGTGGCTATTTCTACAAGCTTTTTTTTATTATCATCTGGCATTAGGGCACCAGTAGGATTTTGAAAATTAGACATAACAATACATGCTTTAATTTTTTTTGAGTGCAATACTTTTTTAAATTCATCTAAGTCAATTCCTGATAAAGGATCGACAGGCACTTCAACAACATTTAATCCAAGCTCTTTTAAAAGTTGTAAAAAACCAAAATGGGTAGGAGATTCAATTAGAACTGTGTCACCTTTTTCTGCAACTGACATAAGTGAAATAGTAAGTGCTTCCATGCAACCATTTGTAATGACAATGTTGTCCAGATCAAAATTTTCCATACTGCCAATACAATTCAATGCAAGTTGACGTTTTAATTCAGGATCTCCATCAGTCAATGAATATGAAATTAGTGATTCCATTTTTTCAGAACTGATTGATTTTATTATTCTTGTTAGATGCTTTATGGGAAGCAGTTCATGTGATGTTGTGGAAGAGCCTAGGTGAATCATATTTGGATCATTTAAATCTTTAAGTGCTGCAATAACTATTGATGAAAAATTTATTTCTTTGATAACAGGTTCATTTTTGACTATTTCAGGTAATTCCATAGAAGGTTTGGCATTGATAAAATATCCTGATTTAGGCCTTGCCTGGACAAGTCCCATGCTTTCAAGTTCAATATAAGCCTTGTAAACAGAGCTTATACTAACATTCATTTTTTTATGAAGAGATCTTATGGAAGGTAATTTTTCACCAATTCTATAGGTTCCATTTTTTATTTTTATTTCCATCTCTGATATTAGTTTCTGATATACAAATGTTTGTTTTTCCATTTGGTAACCTTTTTACTTTATCCTTCTTAAAAGCCATCTGTTATGCATATATTTTTACTTTTCTGTATCTGTTTTAGTACCAGAGATTTCATTATAGTTCCAGAATAATATTATTAATAACAAGGGGAATATCATGGATTTCAAAAATTTATTGGCAGAACGTACTTCCGTGATGGGAGCAAGCGCTATCAGAGAAATTTTAAAAGTTGTATCACAGCCTGGTATGGTCTCCCTTGCAGGTGGGATTCCGGCACCACAAAGTTTTCCCATGTCAATTATCAAAGGACTTACAGAAAAAGTGATCAAAAAATATTCCTCTGGCGCATTCCAATATGACCTGACTGAAGGGTTTATGCCACTTCAGGAGCAACTTTCAATCCTTCTTTCACAACGTGGAATAAAAGCAGAACCAGATGAGATTAATATCTCAAGTGGCTCTCAAGGTGTTCTTGATGCCGTGGCAAAAATTTTAATTTCAAAAGGTGATAAAATTGCTGTGGAAGCTCCTACATATCTTGGGGCTATTTCTGCTTTTAATCCTTATCAGCCAAAATATATCAGAATGGATACTGATGATTATGGTTTGATCCCAAAATCTTTGGATAAAATCCTTTTAGAGCATGAGATTAAATTTATCTATCTTGTTCCAACCTTTCAAAATCCAACTGGTAGAACAATACCCATGAACAGGCGTGAGCAAATTGCCCAAATTATTATTAAACATAAGGCTCTTTTGGTTGAAGATGATCCATACAGTGCATTAAGATATAAAGGAGAGTATGTCCCATCGATAAAAACACTTGCACCTTTAAATGTTGTTTATGTCAGTACTTTGTCGAAAATATTTGCCCCGGGTTTAAGGCTTGGTTTTTTTACAGCCCCGGAATTAATTCGAAAATGGTTGGTTCTTGTTAAACAGGGTACAGATCTTCATACCAGTACATTTAATCAGGCTTTGGCAGCAGAGTATCTTGAAGGAGGATATTTAAAGCAGCATTTGCCAACAATTTTAGACCTATATAAGCCAAAACAGGAAGCAATGCTAAATGCAATTAATCGATATTTTCCAAAAGAGTTTAAATGCAGCCCGTCAGAAGGTGGAATGTTTCTCTGGGTTGAGGGCCCAAAGGGCGTAGATATGGAAAAAATCTATTTTAAAGCATTGGAAAAAAAAGTAGCATTTGTTCCAGGCAGGTTTTTTTACACAAATAGCAATGAAGGCATTGAAACCATGAGGCTGAACTACACAATGAGTGATGAAAAAACCATAGACAATGCCATAAAAACCTTAGGAGATGTAATGCAAGAGGAGCAATACAGGTAGGCACTCAATGAGAAGCTGTTGTATTTCACATTATCTTAGAAATCAATTTTTTTAAGGTTGTGGTTCAAATCTCTTATTAAAACAATCAATAATCCAAATGGTATCTTTAACATTTGGAGATCCAGTACAAGCTTTGAACTTGGATAATAATACATAACTTCGATAAATCAGTTTTTTAGGTCAATCTAGTATATATATTTAACTCTCTTGCGTATCTAAGTGAAGTGGTTTGTTGGGTGACGACTTATTCAGAGAGAGGATGCGCCTTGAAGAACTCCCAGATGACATCAGTCGCATAGAGTTTTGCGGTGTTCCTTCCGGCCAATAGCCTGGGAAGCGCTGATTTTCCACCCGGCCAATGGTGGCCGTGCTTCTCAATGGTGTATAGGGCAACTTGGGGGACATCACCCTGAAAGCAGTATGCGACTCCTGTCGCGCCATCCTCGTCATACATGATGCGTCCATTATCAGTACATCCATGCATCTTGACCCACTTTCCGATCATCTCCTTAGTTGCAGGTTTATTGCCAAAGACCTTTCGGCCCATACGTATTTTCCCACCCTCGATAGGATTCAGAGGGTCGGCAGCACCGGTAATGTAAAGAAGGGGGACGGAGCGCTCCGGGTTGGTATCACTTAGCCAATCGGAGCCAGCGACAGGGGCTGCTGCTGCAATGATATGATCTAATTCCCTGGCAACTCGAAACGTCATCGAGGCACCGTTTGAGAAGCCTGAGGCGTAGATTCGACGGTCGTCAACACTGAAGTCACGAATCAAATTTGCTATCATTGCTGAGATGAACTCGGTGTCGGGTACGCCACGAATGCTAGCGTAAACGTTTGGTCTCTTGGATCCGTCATTCCATGTCTGTGGGTTTTCTCGGAAATGAGGAGGGCGGGAAGCATCTGGGGGCGTACCTTCAGGGAACACAGCCAGAAAGCCTTCCTGGTCAGCCTTCTCGCTCCATCCTGTCTCCCACATGGTCACCCTGGCAGTACCACCCCCACCATGGAACATAACAACAACAGGCCACTTCTTTGTGTGGTTGTAGGATAATGGGATATGGACAAAATAACGTCGCTGTAGCCCTTTCAGCGTGATCGTGAAAGGGCGAGCAGCAGCACTCAAGTTCTTGCTGGTCGTTCTATCCTCTACTTTGGTCGATGTAACTCTGCATCCAGATAAGAAGATGAGTACCATTAGACTTGATGCGCCATATTTAAGCAAATTCATCAGATAGTTTTCC
>JAAEKY010000889.1 GCA_024227235.1 Desulfobacteraceae bacterium
AAAGTTCATCCTCACCTCTTACAGGAGAAAGAATAGACCATGAGAGTGGTCACGCCCTGGAGATGACCTTTAATACGAATATCAGAATGATGACATCCGCTCCAGTTATCCGAAAAGTCATCACTGCTCTGAAGCTTGATACTGAAAACAATAACAAGGATCTGGAGGTCAGTTTTATAAAAGGTGTTATTTCTCAGTTGAAAACCAATATTAAGCTCTTATTGAATAAGAATGATGTCAAGTATGCTATCAAAGAAATTAACGATGATAAATTGCAAAATCGAAAAATGCAGAATCTCATTGCCTCAATGAAAAATAAAATTTCCGTTGGACAGATCATGAACACAAGACTGTTAAATCTGTCAGTCAAAGACAAAGATCCTGAATTTGCCACAAATATAGCGAATACTCTGGCCAAAGAATATATGGAGTTCACTCTGGTTAATAAAATTAAATCTTCTCAACAGGCTCTGAAATGGCTAAACAATGAGCTTTATGATTTGAGAAAAAAATTAGAGGATGACGAAAAAAAATTCTTTGAATACAAGCAGAAGAATGAAGTGTTTTCCATTTCAGGCAAGCAGAAACTTGCAGTACAAAAAATCCAGGAATTTAACAGTAACTACCTGGAAACCAGAAACAAGCGGTTGGGACTGGATGCTAAAATTAATGAACTTAATAAAAATATAAATGGGATTAAAGGGGTTGCCAATGTCCGATATTTGATTAATAATCCCATGATTGAAAATATTTATGCAAAGATGGTTAACCTTGAAATCGAGCTGACACGCCTGTTAAAAGTTTATAAAGCCAAACATCCTAAAATTGTTCAGGCCAGAGGTGAAATTAAAAAAGCCGGGAACCAGCTGGCTCTGGAAATTAAGAAAGAACGGGATAATTTATCCTCGGAACGTAAGGTTTTGTACGCAAAGGAGACCACGCTGCAAAAAACTATTTCCGAGTTTGAAACCGATGCTATAGGTTCTTCTGGCAAGGAACTCAAATACACGATTCTTCAGAGAAATATGAATACCAGCCAAAATCTCTATGATTTGATGGTTTCCAGAATAAAGGAATCAAAAATTATGCTAAGCACCTACAATGCCAGCATTCGGATTGTGGAAACCGCTCAAATTCCAACTTCTCCGGTATCTCCTAATAAGAAAAAAAACTTACTTATGGGCATTATTCTGGGTATGGCTTGCGGGATTGGCCTTGCCTTTTTCTTAGAATACTTTGATCAAACAATAAGAACCGAAGAAAATATCCAGGACCATTTAGACATGCCCATTTTATCTGTTATCCCAAAGGCAGACAAATCTGTTTCATATGGAGAATACCAATGATTAATAAAAACAAGGGAAAAAGAATAGTTGATAAAGACAGGGAAAATTTATTATTAACCTTCCCCTCTAACTCAATATACGCTGAATCCTATAGAACCTTAAGAGCCAATCTTTTCTTTTCTTTAAAGGAAAAGGATACAAAGTCAATAGTGATTACAAGCTCCCTGGAAAAAGAAGGGAAAACAACCACCGCTATAAATTTAGCCTATACCATCGCCCAGACGGATCAAAAAGTCTTGCTTATGGACTGCGATCTTCGCCGTCCCCATTTGACTGATTTATTTTCCAACAACCGTAAAAAAGGCGTTGCAGAACTGGTGACAGAGCTATTTGGGACTCGTTTGGCAAATGGTAGCCTTGAAACATATTCCATAAATGATCTTGTCCTGATGACCAGGCTCCAGAAAAGATCCTGTCGCTTGCACCTTGAAAATACAGATACCCAGATGACCCTTTCTTTTAAAAATGGCCACATGATCGATATTAACTGGAAAAACAAGCCTGAAGACAAAAAGATAGCCAATATCCTGATTAAGAAAAAGTTGTTATCGAAAAAAAATGCCTACCTTGCCTTTGGCCAACAAAAAAAAAGAAATCAGCACCTTGGAAGTATTCTGTACACCATGGGATTTGTTTCGAAAAAAAATATTTTAAAAACCTTGTGTACACAGACAATCGATTCGGTTAAAAAACTTTCCTTAATGGACGGCGGTGAGTTTGTCTTTTCAAATTTATCTTCGGATGAAGACAAATCAATCATCATTAAGAATGCCATTATTAAAAAACTTTATGCCGAGTTTACCTCTGCGGACAATAATCTAAAATACATAAAAAAAACCATTGATTCAGCCATACGGGAAACAGAAACAAACAATTTATTTGTATTACCCGGTGGCCGTATCCCTTCTAAACCATCGGAATTGATTGGTTCAAAACAAATGGAATTTCTGGTTAAATATTTAAAAAAGACCTTTGATTTCATCGTTATTGATACTCCGCCGGTTATGCTGTTAACGGACGCTCTCCTGATGGCTCCTACAACAGACGGTACAGTATTTGTTATAAAATCAGGTAATACGGAACATAAAATTATGCAGGATGTAGTTAACCAATATAAAACTGCTAATTTACCTATTCTTGGTTCTGTTTTAAACCTTATTGATTTGAAAAAAGAAGGATATTATTACCGGTATTATCGCAAATACTATGCTAAATACGATCCCCGCAAAGAAGCAGTATAGATATATAAAATTTTTAAGAATTCTCCTGCTCTGTTTTTTTGTCACCCTGCTTATTGTTTGCTGCTCCCTTTTTATGCCCAGGTTTATATACCAGAAAGGTATTACCCAGTTTAAATTAAAAAACTATAAACAGGCAAATATCTATCTGGATATGGCTGAACAGGCCATGCCAAAATCAATTATTAACTGGTGTGCCCAGGCAGATTTATTCAGAATTTATTTATATCAAGGTCAGGCACTTTACCAACTTGGTATCGAGGACTGGAAAAAAAATGGATTATCGCTTTTCTCCTATGACCTGCTTGTCAGAGCAAAAAGCTATCTCACACAGGCAGATAAAATAGAAGCCGGACATTATATAAATAATTATTGGCTGACATTAACCGAAGAAAGTCTGGAAAAATCCTATGCCTGGCTTTTCCCCCAAAAAAAGAATCTCTACAATGCCTTTCCTTATTACCAGAAAGTGCTTCCATTAAGGCCCTCCGGTATAACAGTTCGCTATGCATATGCTCGCTATTTGCAATATAAAGAATTTAATGATGAAATCCCCGAACTTGTTCAATACATGATGGAAATTTATCCCCTCTCATACAGATATTTGAAAAAGGAATCCTTTTATACAGATGAACTGATACCCTATATCAAAATGGGCCTTCATCGGGCAGTTGAACAAAATATTCTCCCGGAGCATGCTTTAAAAGCACTTTCGGATATTTATTTTCTCGAAAAGAATTTTGGAAAAGCTATTTC
>JAAEKY010000890.1 GCA_024227235.1 Desulfobacteraceae bacterium
CGCTAACCCAGGTCCACTAAGGGACCGGCCAGTTGTTCCCATGATGATCTTTTCAAGGGAACCTTATAGGAGAAATAATATGCCAAAATCTCAAGTAGATCAAAGCGAGGCACTTTTAAGCGATGAACCTATAGTTAAGATTTCGAAAAGCGAAGGGATTTTTAATGGTATCGCCATGGGTACATTGGCTATATACGTTATTTTCATCATCATAATAATAGGGTCTGTTGTGGTTTATACCAGCCCGAAGCTTCTATTGAAGGGGATTATTTCACCAACAACGCTTTTTTCCATAAAATTGAGTTTATGGACCTCTTTACTCACCACCATATTGGCTATCCTGATGTCAATTCCGGCTGGATATATTTTATCCAGGTACACTTTTAAAGGTAAGGCGATAGTTGACGTCATTCTTGATCTGCCAATTACCCTCCCTCCCCTGATCATCGGTATGTGCCTTTTGGTTTTTTTTAGCACCCGCGCAGGACAATTTGTGCAAGAGCATATAATAACCTTTGTCTTTTCCGTACCCGGTATTGTGTTGGCGCAATTTACAATTTCCGCATCGTTTGCTTTATACGCACTAAGAGAGGCCTATGACGCTGTTGACCCCAGATATGAAGACGCGGCTCGTACGCTTGGGTGCAATAAGGTCCAAGCGTTTTTTAGAGTCACCCTCCCTTTAATAAAGCCGGGAATCATTAGCGGAGCTGTAATGACTTGGACAAGGGCTGTGGGTGAATTTGTGCCCATTCTTCTCGTCTGCGGAGCATCACAGGGCAGAACAGATATTTTGCCCATTGCTATCTTTTTGCAATTCGAACAAGGAGACATTGAAATGGCCGTCGCACTGACCATTATATTTTTGGTCTTGAGCTCCGTTTACCTCTCAATGTTTAAAAAACTTGGTTTAAAAGCCGGCGGACTAAAAAAAGAATAAAAGAAATGCAGAAAGTGAATTCATCGTATCCAATTTCAGAAAGTATCAATTTTCAAATCTATATAAAAGCCAAAATTACTTAACAAAATAGCGTGAAGTAAATGGGGGCATAAAATGAGTAAATTAAAAAGATTTGGGGCCAGCGTAAAAATTTGTTTGATTGTCTTAGGAATTTTAGTTGTGCTTAACCTATTCATCACGGGTTGTACCAGCGAATCGGAGCAAGCCGAACAATCACAGAAAAAGCAAGAAAGCATTTTGGTAGGAGCCGGTGCCGGATTAAAACCCGCATTGGAACCCATTGCAAAAGCATTTTCAGCGAAAACTGGTATAAAGGTCGAATATTCATATCTCTGTTCGGCCATGGTGCTGACCAATATGCAGCTAACAAGAACAGGAGATATTATGGTACCGGGTTCCCAGCACTATATGGACCTTGCAATTGAAAAAGAGGTTATAGATGCGGATTCCGTGGCCATCGCAGGATTTATGATTCCGGTTATAGGCGTTCAAAAGGGAAACCCCCATAATATCA
>JAAEKY010000891.1 GCA_024227235.1 Desulfobacteraceae bacterium
ATTTTTCCTTTTGGTCTAACAAAAGAAGCATTGAAAAAGAAAGGTGCAATTGATGTTCATCTGAGAAGAAGCTGGCTTCAGTTTTATGACCGAAGAGCTGCTGAAGAAATAGAGCTTATATTTTACTTGTTTGATCAATCTTTAAGGCATAAAAGAAATGAAGTAGTTTCATGGCAAATTAATCAAAAAGGCCAACGAGAACAAAAATTTATTAAGTTGTGTAATGATCCGAAGTTTAAAAAGATGCTTGAACGGGCAATAAAGTATCCAGGTGGAAAAACAGCAAAACGCATCAAAAGAATCATACTTCCTTTGATAAAAATAACGGATTGTAAGGTTCCATGGACTCCATTAGAACGAGCTGATACACTTGGCAAATTATATTCACTGATGCATTTCTTTAACATTGGGACTCATTTCATTACAATTTCCCCTTGTATGCGACATAATGCTTTGGCTATACGACTTACATATACTGACAAAGCAGGTGAAGAGTATGAACTGCCAGATCTTAAGATTAGAACTCAAGCAATAACTAACAATCCTGTTGCTGCAACACTTACTTTTTATC
>JAAEKY010000892.1 GCA_024227235.1 Desulfobacteraceae bacterium
TGCCCCTGATTCACATCTAAATACTCATCTGAAAGCTTCCAGCATATTTTTTCAGGCATATATCTTGGGACGCTTATGGCAAGCACCCCTTTATTTTTTAAAACTCGTAAAAGCTCTTTTACGGCCTTTTTGTCATTTGGAATATGTTCTAAAACCTCTGAACAGATAACCACATCAAATGCTTTATCTTTAAAAGAGAGTCTTGTAATATCAGTGCTTGAAAGACCCCAGGAAGAATCTTTAAAATCATTTATATCATCATGAAATTTTAGTTTTTCTTTTGTTTTTTTAAGATCTGAATAACTTAAGTCTGCTCCCTGACAAAAAACATTTTTTTCCTGACAGGCTCTTGCAACATGCCTTCCTTCGCCACACCCCATATCAAGGATTTTTTGCCCGGGCTTTGTTTTAATATTCTTAAAGTTTATGGTGATCATTTATAATCCACCATTATGGTTGGCAATCACTTCTCTGTATGCTTCAACAGTTTTTATGGCTGTGTTTTCCCATGTAAAATCTTTTAATATTCTCTTATATCCGGCATTTGCAAGTTTTTCTCTTTGGTCAGGGTCATCTAAAAGTTCAATAATCGCATTTTCCAAAGCTTTTGAATCACCCGGAGGGACAAGTTTCGCAGCATCGCCCGTGACTTCTGGTAAAGCACCTCCTGTGGTAGATATCAAAGGAATCCGGCATGCCATGGCTTCACCGGCTGGGAGTCCAAAACCGTCAGAAAGAGAAGGCACTACTGCAATGCTTGATTTTGCATATTCTTTAATAAATCTTGTATGATCAACCCGCCCTGTAAAAGTAACATAATCTTTTAACTCAA
>JAAEKY010000893.1 GCA_024227235.1 Desulfobacteraceae bacterium
CTCCCAGGTTGCCCTGGCCAAAGAAGGCCTTTACACGCCGGAGGCTGCCCACCTGGCCGGACCGGGGCTCCAGGAAGTCTGTGAAACCGTGGGTATGCCTCCCTGCCTTGGTATCGGATCCTGTGTGGACAACAGCCGCATCCTGATCGCCGCCTCTGAAATGGTGCGCATCGGCGGCCTGGGGGACTGCATCGCCGATCTGCCGGCAGCAGGGGCCGCACCGGAGTGGATGAGCGAAAAGGCCATCAGCATTGGACAATACTTTGTAGCTTCAGGTGTCTACACCGTATTCGGCGTGACCTTCCCCATTGTAAAAGAAACCAAGTTTCATAAACACCTCTTCCAGGGACTTGAAGAGCAGGGGATGGGAAAATGGGGATTTACTGCCGATCCATATGAAATGGCCCATATGATGATCGCCCACATTGATAAGAAAAGAAAAGCGCTCGGCATTGACAAAGCCCGTGATCGAGTTCTGATGGACATGGCCGACCGCCGGGGTATCGAGGCGGCATAGCTACTCCTTTAGATAATCCTCCCCTACGAAAAGGGCTCCCCATTGGGAGCCCTTTTCACGTTTCAGCCTGCCTATCCCATGTATCTCAAGGCTCGGTGCAACATTGGGGTTAACTGTTGGCTTGCATAAGAATAAATCGGTAAGTTTTATTTTTTATAAATTCACATGAATCCAATAATTGAATTTGCTGATTAAATTTTTCAATTTTCTTTTTAAACAGCCGTAATAGAAACCGGCTTATATTCGGATGCCTATCCCGTATTTTTTCTGTCCCTATTTCTAAGGCTAACAAGGCTTTTTCGACAAAATTCTTTCCGAGATCTAATGTTTTAGTGACACGCTCCGTTAAATCATCCTCAGATACAATTGTGAACTCGGCATTTTTAATATGATCCATGAAAGCTTCATAATCATGTCCACTTTTACTGAGTTCCCCTGAGGCATTTTTTAAAACAAAATAGTCACAAATCATTAAATAACCATTCTTTTTGAGAGATCGTTTAGCATTTTTAAAAAGCTTCTCAATACTGATATATTGAGCTGATTCACTCATAATCATACAGTCGTACTGATCCGTTTTAGAAAAATTCTCAAATGCTAAATGATGAAATGGAGCGCTAATATTTTCTGTAAATATTCTCTTCTGGTGTATATCAGGAGATAATCCTTCCACATGGTACCCAAAGCTGATCAATCTCTTAGTCAGTATTCCTGTACCGCACCCAACATCTAAAATTGTCTTTACATTTTCAGGTATATTATCAATGATATAATTTTCATACCTTTCTTGTGCTTCCTTTAATTTTTCAATTGAAAGCTCATCCTCAGATAACCAAATTCCGTAGTGCAACCTCTCCAAACCTAAAACTTCATTATAAAAACGAAGTGCCCTATCGTTCTTGCTGCTCAAAATTATCTCCTCTTAGAGAGCTGATATATGCCTCACCTTTTTAGAAAGTTTTAATTTCATTTCTCATTACCATGGGTGGTATGCTCGCTTTTCTGAATTTCAGCATACCATTTTATTGTTTTTTTCGATAGGGGGGTAAGGGTTCGTGCAAAAATAACTTCACATTTTATGCATCTCAGCTTTAGGCCACCTTCACGCGATCCATAGCGGCAAAAATCCTCAAAATAGCTTGCTATTCCTGTGGTTTTTGCCGCCATGGATCACCCGAATCCGACCTAAATCTGAGCGCCTAAAATGTAAAGTTATTTTTGCGCGAACCCTTAC
>JAAEKY010000894.1 GCA_024227235.1 Desulfobacteraceae bacterium
CAAAGATCATGGTAAGAATTATGATGCAGTCTTTAATAAAGATCATCTTCCCGGATTTCGCTGGTTTGTTGATTCCTTGGGAACCAATTTTAGAATGACTGAAATGCAGGCAGCTCTGGGAAGGGTAATATTGAAAAAGTTAGATAAATGGGTTGAAAAAAGACGATCCTTGGCAGATCAATTTAATGAAGGCTTTAGCAAAATTCCTGGTTTGAGAATTACAATGCCGCCATCTAATGTTTTTCATGCCTATTATAAATATTATGTATTTATTGACCCTGAAATATTAAAAAAAGGCTTTGCCCAGCATGAAATACTTGAACAATTATCAGCCAGAGGCATTCCCTGTGCATCTGGAATTTGCCCGGAGGTTTATCTTGAAAAAGCATTTGAAACTTATCCCTTTAAAATCGTCATGCAAGATGGTGCCTATGAAGGTGGTAAGGGACGAAACCAGTCTTTTAGCCGCCTTCCAAATGCAAAATTATTAGGAAAGACTTCAATGATGTTTATGGTACACCCGACCTTGGAAATCGAAACAATCAATTATGTGATATCTCAAGTAAAAACGGTAATGGAAAATGCCACCAATTAGATAGGTATTGAAAATAGTTGATGTTTTGTGTATTGGAGTCCTATATTTTATTGTTTTTTAAAAGAAGGATCGTTGTATTGAATGAAAGTTAGATTGACCAGAAATTTGTTTTTTATTCTTGGTTTGGATATTATTATAGTCGGGCTCGCCTTTTATTTTGGCCATCTGATTCGGTTCGATTTTAATATTCCTAGCTGGGCACTCGATAATTTTTTGTCATTGGTGGTGTATTGCACGCTAATTAAAATCATCTGTTTTTTTATTTTTGATTTGTACCGCGGCATGTGGAGATATACAGGCTTAAATGATTTGATGAATGTTGGTAAAGCTTCGATAGTCTCATCTGTCTGTGTGATATTGTTCGTCCTTTATACAACAGGGTTCCATGGTGTTCCAAGATCTGTTTTTATTATAGATTGGTGCTTAACTCTGATTTTAGTTATCGGTCTTAGAGTGGCCGCAAGAATTTATTTTGAACAAGTCGGATTGAATCGTAACTTAACTTCTTTGACAACTGCGATATTTAGCGTTTTTAGAAAGAAAAAGAAACCAGGAACATTGATCCTTATTATTGGCGCGGGAAATTGTGGTGAAAAACTCATCCGGGAAATTTATAATAACATGTCGGTTAAATATAATGTATGTGGTTTTTTAGATGATGATCCTAAAAAAATTGGTAGAAAAATTCATGGGATCCCGGTGTTAGGTGAGATTAGTCTATTAGATCAATTGATTGACTCAACAGGCGCAAAAGAAGTTATAATGGCCATCCCCTCAGCCCCCCCCCAACGAATGCGAGAGATTGTAAATGCCTGTAAAAAAATCGGTATCAGGCACAAAACAGTCCCCAATATGGGAGAATTGATCAATGGCAAGGTAACAGTAAATTCGATTCGAAATGTTGAATATCGGGATCTTCTTCGAAGAAAACCTGTAATCCTTGATAAGGAAAAAATCGGAGGATATCTTGGCAATAAAACGGTTTTAGTTACAGGGGGTGGCGGGTCAATTGGCCAGGGCCTTTGTCGACAAATATGTCGGTATTCTCCTCAAAAACTGGTAATCGTTGAGATTGCAGAAAGTCCTTTATATGAAATTGATCTTCAATTGAAAAAAGAGTTTAAGACGGTTGAGATTGTTCCGGTTTTAGCTGATATTCGGGATAAAGAAGAGTTATGCAAAATCTTTAAGAATTCTCAACCTGAAATAATATTTCATGCCGCAGCGTATAAACATGTTCCCATGCTTGAGGCACACCCTTGGAAAGCCATTGACAATAACATTATGGGAACTAAGAATATAGTTGAAGTGACTGATGAATTCAATTGTGAAAAGTTTGTTTTTGTTTCAACGGATAAAGCGGTTAATCCTACCAATATAATGGGGACCAGTAAACGCATCGCTGA
>JAAEKY010000895.1 GCA_024227235.1 Desulfobacteraceae bacterium
GAAAAACAGAGGACTAAATAGTTTGAAATCGTCTTCCGTAATCATTCTCTCCATTAATACAGAGCCAACCATTCCACGCCAACCAATTATTCCAACTTTTTTCATTGTCCTCTCCTTTCTAAATCCACGTAAGGATTAAGTATTCTAAACTTTTGATATTAAAACATGTTTCATACCCTTTTTTTATAAAAGATACCAGCGTTTTAGAAAAAAAGGGTAGAAAAGAAAAAAACATATTGACTAAAACCGAACGTTCGTGCTATTTTAAAAACCATGAAAAAAGGGGATGAAACAAAAAAGAAGATTTTGAATATTGGTTTTTCACTTGCATCAAAGCTTGGACTTGAGTGTTTAAGTATTGGAACGCTTGCTGCTGCCACTCAAATGTCCAAAAGTGGTCTATTCGGTCACTTCCATTCAAAAGAAAATCTTCAGCTAAAGGTAATGGAACATGCGGGGAATATTTTCAATGAAAACGTCGTCGCCCCCGCCTTGAGGACAACCGCTGGAATTCCAAGAATCCGAAAAGTTATGGAAAATTGGATTAAATGGACAAAAGAATTATCTGGCGGTTGTATTTTTGTAGCTGCTGCTGCTGAATATTCTGATCGTTCCGGTATTATCAGAGACACCATCCGTGAACAGCATGATAACTGGATTGACTGCTTGAGAAGAATCGCCTCGTCTGCTGTCAGGGTAGGGGATTTTAGAGCGGATACAGATTGTGATCTGTTCGCATTTGAACTTTATTCATTGATTTTAGGCTTTTTTCTTTATCATAGTTCCCTTGATCATCTTGAAGTGGATGATTTGATGTTAAAGTCATTTGAACGATTAATCGATTCTTATAAACCATAATTTTTAAATGAGGTGTTACAATGACAATCAGTTATAGAAACCCTTCTATCAAAAGCACGAACGTTCGTCTCAATAATGATTTTAAAATTCATTTTTTCCACTTATTTTTTTCTTTGCTTTGGATGCTTTCCAGGTCTTTGGCAAAATATGTGGTAAAAACACTTTTTTTCAAACCTCAAGTATACAAAATGAATGAAAAAGAAAACCAGATGATTCAAACATCTCAAAGATTTTCCTTTCAAGCAGGGGGTAAGACGATTCAGGGATATCAATGGGGCAAAGGCCCGGCTGTTGTTTTTATCCATGGTTGGGCTGGATGCGGCATACAGTTTTATCGATATTTTGATCTGTTAATAAAAGCAGGCTTTTCCGTCTACACGTTTGATCATACCGGGCATGGACATTCACAAGGTAAGACTAGTAATTATTTTGAGTTTTCAAATTCAGTGTATGAATTTATGGCACTTCAAAGAGATGTTGAGGTTCAGGCCATTGTGGCTCATTCACTCGGAGCATCTGCAACAATTAATTATCTGTGGCGGACTCAAAACAATATAAAAACTATTTTAATTGCCCCCGCGTTGTCTTTGATCGAAACGCTTGACCTGGCGTTTTTGAAATATGGGGTCCCATTGTGTATTTTCAAAGCACTTTTAAAAGATATTGAGGATGAAACCGGTCATTTATTTGCCAAAGAAAATCCCATAGACCAAATTAAAACACTATATTCTGATATCCTGATGGTTCATGACACCAATGATAAGGCAATTTCATATGAAGAATCCTGGAAGGCAAGTCTGCTTCAGGAAAATATACGATTATTTTCGACCAGTGGGCTTGGGCATATTAAAATTCTTAAAGACGATGAATTGACGAAGGAAATTGTCAGAAATATAATGATTTAAAAGAGGGCAGCTGGTAACAAATTTTCTTAATATTAGGATAATAAGTAAAAATAAATCAATATTTGAAAGAATATGCCTTAAAGTAAAATATAAAAGTTTTTTAAACATTAACGCCGAACCATACTGCGCCACTCTTCGAAATAGTTAAAAAATTGCAAAAAAAGGTAAACTATGGCAATGTGAAAATCATGTTGTCATCGTTTACACAAAAGGCCCTGCAAATCATTCGAAGTATTCCGGAAGGCAAGATTCTGACATATGGGAGGATTGCCGCTTTTGCCGGGAAAAGCAACGGTGCACGGCAGATATCACGACTGCTGCATTCAATGTCTCAAAAACATGATTTGCCCTGGCATCGTGTTGTGAATGCACACGGGAAAATATCGTTAAAGCCATCTTACGGCTATGAACTGCAAAAGGCGCTTCTTGAATCAGAGGGTATCAAGTTTTCTTTGAATGATACCATAGATTTAAAGAAGTATTTATGGAAAGATCCATTTAAAAAAATCAAAATCATTTCGGGTCTGACCTTTAGGTTATGAAATATTCGGGCTATAGCTTTTGACGGGCTTTAATCGCCTGCTCAAGGTTTTTGATTTTTGGACCATTGGCGCTCCACAAGCGACAGGAATCAATTAGATAGTCTTTTTCTTTAAAGCTTTCAAGGTCCTTAGGAATAGATGGCTTGTCCTTTCTTTTATGCGTCAACCAACCATGAACAATTTCCTGGCCCATGACAATAATTAACTGGCAAAGATGCGTACATCCTAATTTGCCACCCATAATTTGCCGCACATTTTTTGAAAATCCGGATTTGATCTCAAGTCCTTTTAATTTTTCAATCGTATCAAGAGTGGTGCTGCATTCTGACATAGGGATACATTTCATCTGTGCCTGTGCATCTGCAATGGTGAGTGGATTGGGCTTTATCAAAAGCTTTACATCCATATGATGAATGATCCCTGGATGTTTAACCTCCCCTGATACATCAAATACGTTAATATATCGCCGGTCTTTTAAAACTCCGTGAATAATAACGCTTTCGTCTGTGTGAGGGTAAGTGGCAAGCTGAATATCCCGCGTGTGTATTTTGGGTTTGTTCTTTATTAATTTATTAAGCATGAATGATAATTTAGTCTTTTTGTTCCTGAAAATCAAATCTTCTTAGACATAATGGAAAACATTTTGAATGGAAGTATATCCTTAAATGATTCAATGATCTTTGGAGGATTTATTAATATCAATAACCTTGCCTTGAGGCATGTCCATGGTTTTATAGCTGGCAATACTAATTAATTTTCGTGTCATTTTACCCATTCGATCAACCTGATCCTTAATTATTTTTATCCGTGCTAAAACAGATGGATCGTCAATATCATCCAGCATTAAAATTTCAGTATTTCCAATAATCATTTGTAAGGGCTGATTTAGTTCATGGCATACAGCTCTGGCCATTTCAATCACGCCTTCTAATTTTTCACGACGGCGCAGTTCTTTTTCAACTATTAACCGTTGCTCTATCTGGCGGCCTAAAATAGTCATGAACAGAATCGTTCCAAAAAGTCCTGCTATCCACACTAAAAAATATATGATTATAAAGCTTTTAAAATTTGATATTTGGATGGAAAAATGTGGTTCCATTGGTACGGCAACGCTGATCCCCCCCCTGATATCTCCTAATCTATATCCTTGCTTGGCATGGCATTTCAAACAGCTTTTTTCAGTGATCAACGGACGCATAAGTCTCATATGTTCGGTGCCATTAATGATTTCAAGGGAACTGACCTCATCTTTACCTTTTTCAAAATTTTTTAAGGCACCAATTTCCCATTCATCTGGTTTGTTCTCAATTCGGACGGGCTTTAAGCTTGTGATATGGCTAATATGTTTGAATTTTTCTAATGCCATTTCATTTACCTGGCGGGTCATGAAAGAAGGATTGATTATAGTGAGTTTTTTGCCATGTACCGTTTGGACATCACGTTCTGGTATATCAAGATATGGGTTGGGTTGCGTTTTGGGTGTAATGGGGGCATAAAGACCTCCATGGCCAGCATTCCAACTTCTATAGATTATATGGTTCTGGAATACACCTCTTGCTTCAATTATAGCGGCATCCAGTGCACCCGAGCTCATTATTTTATGGTGCCATACCAATGACAAGCTAATAAACAGCGACCAGACAGCAATAACACCTAAAGCGTAATACCATAAAAGCTTGGGGCCTAATTTTTTTTTGTTGTTTTGGTTCACACTTGTATTTTGCATGTTCAATTAAAAAAAACAATAAAAAGAAATAGCAAGAAAACATTTAGTATTTATAAAATGAAAAGAATCAAGGCACAATTGTTTTTGTGTTACATGCTGCAATCCCTGAAAGTATTTTTTTTACACGCGTATGTTGAACCAGGATAGGAATCTAACCCGGCTAAAGAGAAATTTTGTTTGATATTTATTTAAATTAAAGCTATGAGCTTCATTTAACAATACAATAATTTAACATGAATGAAGGATTCAAAGAATGGAACATGAATCAAGAGATCAGCATATTATTTTTATTTTCATTTTAACGGCTATTTTCTATTTAAGCTATTGCGCTATCCCCTCTTCTGATAAAGATGGGAAAACGCCCAGCAAAATCCAAAAGTCTAAAACAATAGTTTCCCAAGATCAAAAACTTGAAGAGAACAAAATAGAAGTAAAAGAAGCAACAATAGCGCCAAGCGTTTCAATAAAGGCTGTCCCCCCAAAACAAGCCCCCCCCATTATCGGGAGTTCATCATCTAACGATATAATTTTAATGGAAAATCCTTTGTATAAAAAACATAAAAAGGGCATTGTTCAATTTACCCATAAAAAGCATATAGAAGACTATTCAATTTCCTGTGGGAGGTGTCACCATGATGAAACCGGGACACCATTAGAGTTGCAACCCAACGATTCTGTTGCAGGATGCATTGAGTGTCATAAAGAGACAATACAGCCAAAAGGTGAAAAGTTAGAAAAAAAAGAAAAGATAGCAAAATATCATTTTCAAGCGCTTCACGAAAACTGTATTGGCTGCCACAAGGATTACAATAAAGAAAAAGGAGACCCCAAAGGAAAGGGGCCTGCACCAACATCCTGTAAAAAATGTCATCCGAAAAAATAATCAATTAGAAGATCATTTATATTTTGTTTAGGCAGGCGTAAGTTTTGTTACAGTTGTACATGCAATTGTTTTTAAATTTAAAAGCAAAATTTTGAGAACGCCTGCTTATGAAGGTTCTGCATGTTTTATAGAATAGGTTAGATCAGAAGTGTTTCAAAAAACAATGACGTTCGTTTGTATGTCGAATGCATTAAAAGTTTTGTCAGATCAGTTCACTACTAAACCAGATTCCCTTAATAAATTGCCCATTCAAAACGATCTACAGGGGGAATTAATCTTTTGTTAATTTCGTTTGGCGATTTTATAGTATTGGCAATAGTTACATTTATTTTTATTATATTGTGATATGATTTCGACAGTAGTGCCATTACACAATGTATCTTTTATTTCCCAACAATTAGATTCGTCTTTATGAGCAGGGCATTCTGTTTGTTTACAATTGAAATATTCAAAGCATTTTTCCATCATCTGGTGTTCCATAAAAAATATTTTAAAATTGATTAATTATGCGCACAAAAGAATTAAAAAAGTATCAAAATTTCGACAATCAGTAAACGGATTTAATTTTATAAAAGATATTAAGCTTTTTTTAGTCGTGTGACCATTTGCCATCCTAACATGGCTATGCATTCAGCATCTAAGAATTTTTCAGCTCGACTTTCAAACAATACAGAACATTTTGCTGAAAATTCATCATCTTTGTCATTAAATAACACGAGGATAGATATCATGGGTAGTGCACTAAACTGTACAGCAAAATCATAGTTTACATCAAGATCGGGTTGATATCCTCCGATTTTGTTACTAGACGTTTTTAAATCACCAAGTTTTCCTGAAAAATATGACGCTAAATTATGTTCAATATCATTTGTAAAATAATTTGCTAAAGGGCCAGAGTCTTTAAAATCTCTAAAAGATGCCCATTCTTTGTTTTTTGACAATTTATCCGGGCACAATATAAGATATTTGCTTAGAATTATACAAATATCATAGCTTGGTTTTTTACCTGAAGGATCAACTATTTTTTCTGCTGAAATTGAATAGTCAGTGTCAAATAGTTGTATGATCATCGTATCATTAATTATATTTGCACCCAGTTTTGGTGCAATCAAATTAAAAGATATGTTTTTTATCTGTTCCAGATAATTTATATATGTTTTTTCAAAAACATCATTTTGAGTTTGCATGGTTTCTCCTTTCGTATAAAGGTTTAAAAAAAAATAAATCATAACAAAAAATCTATTGAAATAATATTGATTATTATTCAGCGAATTAGTAATAATAAAGCGTTTGAGTGTAAATGTCTCTTATCTTAGAGCCATTTTATGATATTAATGTTCTTAAAAGGAGTTATTGTGAAAAAGATAACAAGAGTTGTTGCTATTGTAATGTTGCTGACGGGATTTTTTTTGGGTTGCGGCCAGGACAAATATGACGATGTGGTCGAGATCAATAATGAATTTATTAAAGTTACCCAGGGCTATATGGATGGATTGAATAAAGCAGAAAGCGGAAAAGATGTTGCTAAAGCCATGAATAAATATGCAGATGAATTCAAGAAACTGGCTCCCAAAATGAAAGAGATCCAGAAAAAATATCCTGACCTGATGACTGCGAAAGACCTGCCGGAAAAAGTTACAAAATCCCAGGCTCAATCCACTCAGATCGGAATGGATCTTGCTGGATCGTTTATGAAAGTTATGAAATATATGACTGACCCTGAAGTTGTCAGTGCACAACAAAGAATGGGTGAGGCTATGCAATCAGCGAACAAGTAGCAAAAATACCCATACGCTTAAATTTTAAAATTATTTCTATAAATTGCTTTTAATATTTCGATACGTGTATAATATACAGACGAATTTTGAAAATTGAGTCCATCCCGCATCCAAGAACTCATGAGTGACTTGGCTGCGGGATTTCCTTTTTAATTAGATCTGATTAAAATATTCAGGTTCCCAGCACATTTTTTCTATAAGCATGTTCAGGCGTTCCAGGTCATTGGCGTGTTTAAACTTTGAAAACGCACAATCTTTTTGTGTAACACCTGCCTTAATGGCTTGGGCACCCACTTTTTTGGCAACTTCAATAGACACTTCTTTTAGCTGATCCAGTTGGGGGCAAAGGATGCCATCATTAATATCTTTTTCACTGATAAATTCTGCTACCGCATGGGCGGCTGCAGAAAAGAAAATGGGCAATACTTCAGTTGCACCGGATGCGACTATCCCTAGCCCTACACCCGGAAAAATAAATGCATTATTCATCTGTCCAATTCTGTAATTTTTACCACTATAATTTACAGGGTCAAAAGGAGAACCTGTTGCGACCAAGCCTTTACCTTTTGTCCATTTATAAATATCTTCTGGAAGTGCTTCGGCCTTGTTCGTTGGGTTGCTCAACGGTAAAATCGCTGGTCTGTCAGTATTTTTACCCACAGCTTCAACAATTTGCTTTGTAAAACACCCCGGTTGCCCAGACGTTCCGATCAATACAGTTACTTTTTCATTTTTTACCACATTAAGAAGCGTATTCTCTTCTGGTGAATTTAACCAGGAAAGTGTTTGTGGATCTTTTGCAAATTTTTCCTTGTAGGGCTCAAGTGGTCTGTCAGAAGTGACAACCCCTTTTGAGTCAAGGGTAAAAATTTTGGCAATAGCATCTTTTTCGCTCAAACCCTGCACCATAAGCTCAGTCATAATCTGTTCAGCAATACCGATTCCACCTGCTCCTGCACCATGAATCAGATAAACCTGGTCAATCATCTTTTCTTTTTTAACTTTCATAGCGGCAAGGGTTCCAGCAAGAGCAACGGAACCTGTTCCCTGGATGTCATCATTAAAGGATATCAGTTTTTTTAGATATTTATCTCGAACCGTAAAAGCGGTTTGTTTTGAAAAATCTTCCCATTGGCATAATGCCTTGGGGAAATTTCTTTTAAATGCATCTACAAATTTTTCAATGAATTCGTAGTAGTCTTCCCCTCTAAGCCGTTTATGACGCCAACCCAGATAACTGGGGTCATTTAATAGGTCTTCATTGTCTGTTCCTACATCAAGGGAAACCGGTAAACACTGCCAAGGTGCAATGCCGGCACCCTGTGTATAAAGCATCAATTTTCCAAGGCAAATAGGAATACCACCAGCGCCTTGGTCACCAATTCCAAGAATACCCTGGTTATCAGTTACAACAGCGATCCTGATATCCTGGTCTGTATAGTTGCGAAGAATATATTCAGCATAGTCAATGTTTCCCGGATAAAAATGGATACCATTTGCACCGCGGAATATGGATGAGTATTGCTGGCAAGCCAGGCCGACTGTCGGGGTGTAGATAATCGGCAAAAACTTTGTCACATTGCTTGCTATAACAGCATGAGCAAGAACAACATTCCGGTCATAAAGACTTCTGATATAAATAAATTTTTCTATATCGTTTCTTTTTTCATCTAAAATTTTCAGACTTGACTTAATTTGGTCTTCTAAGCTTTTTACCCTTGGTGGTAAAAAACCGCTGAGTTTAAGTTTACGTCTTTCCTCAATTGTAAAAGCTGTTCCTTTACAGATGTTGTTAAAGCGAAGGACATCAAAACCTCTAAGGTTAATATGCACCCCTATCGTTTCTCCAAATTCGCCATACCTAAACTCATAATGATTGATTTCCATGACTAAAAAAATTCCTTACTTAAAATTATATTAAAATATTGCTACAAAAAATAGCGAAGCGGAGTATACCAGAAACGAGAGATAATGATAGAAGGAAAATGAATATTTATTAATTTGTTAAAAACAGTCACAATATGTGATGGTGTTTCACTATATGAAACAAAAAGAATGTTTGCAATGAAAAATACAATTGTATTTTTTTATGGAAATTATCTTAAAAAAGAAGATGTCAGAATCACACCAGAAGATCGGGGGGGGCTTTTTGGCGATGGCATTTATGAAGTTATGAAATCCTATAAAGGCAAATTATTTGAAGTCAATGCCCACTTTGCAAGTTTAGAAAGATGCTTGAAAAATATTGAAAATAATTTTAACAAGATTGATGAATTAGAATCAATTCGCTATCATCTGATCAATGAAAATGGATGTAACAACCAATATGATTCTCCCCAGAAAATTGGATATAGGGTTGCTCTTTTTTCACCATATGAATTTTTTAAAGATCAAAGATGATTAACCGATTGTGAAGTCTTCAGAAGTCGAAATACTCAAAAATTATAATATCATTGATGCTCATCAAATCAGTGATTATTATAATTTAACCAAAATAAATTATCAAAATGAGGTTATATAATGCTGAAAGTGTATTCTGCTAAATGGTGCCCACACTGCACTCAAACTGTTCGATATTTAAAGAAAAATAGTATAGATTTTGAATATATTGAAATTGAAGAGCAATCCGAAAAAATTGTTCAAAGAATTATTGAAATAAACGGTGGTGATGACTGGGTAGTACCAACACTTGAATTCAACGGAAAATGGCGGAAAGGTAAAATATATAATGAAAAAGAACTGGGTTTCGATTTGAAAAAATTGGGACTTAAAATATGATAAGTGACATCATGAGATTTAATAGCGTATAATTTTTTTGAGAATCAAATCCAATTTTTTAAATTATATACAAAATCGCTTTGATTACCAGAATGGAAAGCGACATATAAATCTCAATTTTTAGATTTGAAAGAAAAAACGACCCGGCAGGTCATCTTTTCTGTACCTAACCGCTTATATGTCGAATATTAATTCTTCACTGGGACATATATTTCAATAATTGAATTTTTATTATTCCAGTTAAATTTTGAATCATATTTTTCGTAATGGATGAGCAACCTATTAAGATCGATATCAAGTGAAGATTGTGGAATGATTTGTTTGTAAATTTGATTAATCGTTTTGCTTAGCGCATATAAGGAGCCAATATGGTTAAATTTTGCAAAAGTTCCAGCAGAAATATTTGAATGTTTAAATTGTTGGATACGTTTCTCTGAAGTGAATGCACATTGATAAAAATAATGATTGTTTGCTTTTATGGTTATCCCGAACTTTTTCCATTCAGAATCAAATATGATTTTGTTTATTCTGAGGAGTGAGTTGAATTTTTTCCATTGGTCAGAAATAATAGAAAAATTTTTTTGATGAGAAGTCGTTAACTGCATTTCAAAATAACACACACTAATTTTTGGAATATATTTTAGTTCATATTTCATCATTATGGATAGCAAATAGATCTATCTATTCAAATCCTCTACACCCGGTTTTTTTAGCATGTTCTCTTGACTTCGGATAATTCCGACAATGTTCTGGTTTAACATCTTGAATCCTACAGCTGTATTTATCTTGATTGGGTAATTTTCGTAACCATGGACACCGTTCTACATCATCTCCAGTTTCAGGATCTATCCAAATATCATGAATATAATGTTCATCACCAAGATGTATTTGATCGATCCAATCCAGGATATCATATCGCCCTTTTATTTCCCACAATGCAATTTCTTCATCGCTGACACTTGTTTGAAAAGCATCGTTGAGAGTGAGACAGCAGATGCCGCATTGTTTGCATTTGAAAGATTTAGGGGGCATGTTAATTTCTTATCTCATAAAATATTTCATCCGATCCAAAATTCTGTGCAATACCCATATAATCGTCAGACATAGTTTTTATTTTCATCTTAATCGTTTTATGATCTTGATATGTTTTTTTAACCTTCCCAGGGGAACCGGTCACTAATGAATAAGGGGGAATAATCGTACTTTCTAAAATAACTGTACCAGCAGCAACAACAGATCCCACTCCGATAACAGCATGATTCATGACAATTGATCCCATCCCGATCAAGCATTCGTCTTCAATAGTGCATCCATGAATAATACTTCTGTGACCTATGGTAACGCCGTTTCCTATTTTTAATGGAACCTTCTCGTCAGCATGACAAGTGCAAAGATCTTGGATATTTGTGCGCTCTCCTATACTGATCTTATCAAAATCACCTCGAAGGACAGATTGAAACCATATAGAAGAATTTTTATTGATATGAATATTACCAATGAGTTCAGCAGTCGGCGCTATGAAAACTGATTTGTGGATTTTGGGTTGATTGTTTTTATAAGAGTATAGGGTCATGAATTGCCTTTTTTTATTAATAAATTGAAAAACGCTTTGTTTCATTGATTTTATTTATTATTATCCAAGTCAAATTATATTAACAAATAGAATCGAATTAATAAATAGAATCGAATTAATAAATAGAATCGAATTAATAAATAGAATCGAATTAATAAATAGAATCGAATTAAAGACTTTGTTGCCCCCACGAATGCCATGCGTCTCGATATGAAAACGCCATGCATTAAAACCGGAGTATGTTCGGAATGTAAAAGCAAAGCGCGGATCTGTAATACATGGACAATCACACAAAAATCTTTTCCAAAAAAAAGAACTAAAATTGTATTAATAAATGAAGATTTAGGATTATAAAGATCTATTTTATTTTTAAAATATTTAAAAGAAACAATTTTTGTCTGCGTATGCCTATAATTCCAAACAGCCCACTTCCAATTAACACTAAGCCTCCTGGAAGGGGTACAGCCGATACATTATCAATCCATAACTCCTGGCCTCCAAGGGAGAAGGATGTTATTGGGCCATAAAGGGACAAAACACCCATATCATAACCATCCACAGCAGTTACATTTGTAAATGACACAGTAACTAAAATTCCACCTGGTGTTATCCACCCATCAACATCACTAAAATTTTCAAAATTGAGAAAATCACCATTGATATTGATATTTAAATTTCCGCCATATTCACCAAAATTTAAGGAGAGCTCTGAAACAGGGAAATCAGAACGATAAAAAAGACTGATATTGTTCAGCCGCATTTCATTACCCAGTCCACCAGCCTTGCCAGAATTATCGACTATAGCAAAACCATTAAAATATAAATTTAAATCACTCCATTGGAAAGGCATTGCTACCAAGGTTATACCTGAGGTAACAATGGTATTTCCCACTAAATATTGGTCAGATTCTGTAAGATCCTCAAAATCGATGGTAGTCGCATTTACTATGCCTGTGATTCCCAAAAACAAAGCAGTGAAAATTGCTATACAATTTTTAGGTTATCCCCTACATAATCGTATAATAAATTCTTTGTGATAAAGTACATTCAATTTTTTTTATTTGTAAATTCATGCTCAAAATTAGCAAAATATTACGCAATTTATGTGCCAGTTATCAAAACAATGTAATGCCTTGTTTGACAGTTTTTACCGATTTTTTATGTCTTTTTTTTCTCAGTAAAAAATCTAACAATATGCCATAAAAATAATCAAAATGAAAGATTATATATTAACTGTAATCTGGAAGTATGCTCGGCCATGGGGCCATTGGCTCATATAGTTAAAGACAGGAGCCCGGTCTGTAAAAGCCATCTATACAACCTTTCGAGCGTCATTGTAATAATTGAGTTCAAAATGACAGTTTTCTGCCCATAAGGTCCTGGCTCAGGATTACCCCGAAAAGGACCAGTAGAGAGGCCGCATATTGAACTGAGGAAAACCGCTCACCCAGAATCGCTGCGCTCATTGCTAGGGAAAACACCGGGATCAGGTTGATAAATGCCGTAGCCTGGCTGGCCGGGATTTTGCTAACCCCGTAATTGTATAATCCATAGGCTCCAAGAGTCACGGCACTGCCTAAATAAAGGATAGCCATGAGAGGGACGGGTTCAACCTGGACCGGTAGCTCAGTGCCGGGTAGAAACAGGGCTGGGAAAAAGAAAATTGCCCCGGCAAAGGCCTGGATAAAGGTCAGAAACAGAGGGGAATACCTGGCCGTGAGTTTTTTCAAGGACAGGGCATATCCTGAGCCGCAGACCATGGCCATGAATTCCAGAAAATTGCCCAGCAGGGGGTTGGGGCCGTGTACAGAGGCCTGAGAGACGAAACTCAGCCACAGGGCACCCAGCACGGCAATAATAAATCCGATACAGGTTCTGAGGGTGAGTTTTTCTTTTAAGATCGACCAGGCACCGATGGCCACAATCAAAGGCATCATGCTGGTGAGCATTCCGGCCTGGGCCGCTGTGGTATAGACTAAAGCTTTGGCCTCAAAAACAAAATAAAGGCATGGCTCACAGATCACCATGATGGCCATGTATTTGATATCTTTTTTTCGCAATTGGATGTTTTTAAACACAAAGGGGAAAAACACAGCACAGAGACTTGCCACAATCATCCTTCCGAATATGACCACCATGGGATCATAGGTTCTGAAGGCCAGTTTCAGGGCAACAAAGGTGCTTGCCCATAACACCATGGCTAAAACCAAGCATATATAGGGAAACATTGGGTTTGATTTGTTCACGGTATTGTATTTTTTCTCCTTAAATGATTAAAGCAGTCCTTATTACCATTTTTTTATGGCTCCAGGAACCCTAAATCTACATTTCAGCTGGTTTTATTCACATGCAGTGGAAAAATCTATGCTTGTCAAAAAAATACAGGGCCATTTCTAACCCTGTATTTCATGAAAAAATCAGCTTTCAAAAAATCCCACTACTATACGCAAGAAGTAATCAATTTATACCATTGAATAATTCAAACTTAACAACGCTTGTATTAAAATGAATTGGATAATCAAAACTTCAAACTCAAGATATTTATATTATCCTTAACCTTAAAAGGAATTTGCATTATTTGAAAGCTTGAGAGTTTTGATTAAGGCAACTATTGTTAACCCTAAAGGTTTTTTATTTTCTTGTTGATTAGGATAATTAATCATAAGTTTTTATTTTATAAGTTCTTGCTTGAAATAAACTGGTTTCTCTCTCATCAAAGCTTCCAGTCCTAAGTTGTTTGAAATCAGACGGTTACCGTGGCCTTACCTGCCGATTTGAAGATAAAAAAACAATTCTTTTTCTCAAGATGACTTTCGTGCCAAAAGGATACCGGCCACAAGGATCAACGCCCCTCCCAGAAACTTGAGAGGGGTTAGTCCTTCATTGAAAAATACCCAAGCCAGGACAACAGTCACCACAGGCTCCAAGGTTGACAGCATGGATGAATGAACTGGGCCGATTCTTTTTAGACCTTCAAAAAATGTCACAATAGCGATCACTGTGGACACAACCACAATGCCGCCAATTGCCCCCCATCCAGACAACCCTGAAGGAAAATGGGCGCCTCTGACTAAAATGGCTAAGGTATAAACTACACCTGCAGACATCATGATAATTGTGGATGATGTCATCACATCAGTTTTGGGCATAATTTTTGATCCTGTGATAATATAAACAGAATAAATCATGGCTGCTGTAATCCCGAGAATGACCCCCAAGGGCTTGCCACCAAATTCAAGGCCAATGACGCACAGCGTTCCGGTCAACGCCAAAACCAAGGCAGTAATTTCAATGGCGAATATTCTTTGTCTAAGAAACAAAATAGATAATACGGTTACCAGTGCCGGATATAAATAAAAAATGATGGCCACAGTTCCGGAACTTGCATACAACAAAGCGGTAAAATATGAAAATGACTGCCCGGCATACCCCACTGCTCCCATGAGAATGAATGCCAGTAAAATTTTTCCTCGGGGGAACCTTGCTTTTCTTATAAAATGACACATAAGCATGATAATACTTGACAGTAAAAATCGCAAAAATAAGACTGTAATCGGTTCAGTCCCATATGAATAGGCATAGTTTGCAAATATGGGCATGGCTCCGAAGGCCGCCGCAGAAATCAAGATTAAAATAATTCCCACGCCCCGTTGTTTAGAAAATTTTGATGGGCTGGAAGCAGGTTTATTCATCATTTTGTTCGCAATCCTTTGCAAAGTAATTTTAAAAACATAGAGTCTAACGCAAATTATACTTTTTTGACATTTTTTTTATCAAGGTTCCGATTATACATTGGCCTGAAATGCAGTGAGAAATCAAAGTTTTAATACTTTTGATTGAGTTGAGTTTCTTTAATTTAGAGGCACTTAATCCAAGCCTATGTGCATTTAATGTGGGCCAGGGATTCTGGACAGAATCAATTAATTTGAGTCGGGACTTAGCGATGAGTGTAGCCCATGGCGATTATGAAATCAGGCCGCGATACTTAATCGTTTCCCACTTCAATTCCTCTTTGTTCATTGATTGTATTTAATATCAAAGCACCAATAACAAAAAAGGCTATCACCACAGAGACTCCAGCTCTTTGTGAATTAAAGATTTCTGTTAAGATTCCAAGCAATAGCGGGCCCATAAATGCTGTCATTTTTCCAGAAAAAGCAAAAAATCCGAAAAATTGATTTTCTTTTTCTTTGGGAACAAATCGGCCAAGCAAGGATCTGCTGGCTGATTGATTGGGCCCTGCAAATAGACCGATTAACATTCCGGCAACCCAAAACAGCGTTTTATTTGGAGACAATACTGCTAGCATAGTGGCAAGAGCCAGGGCAATATTACTGATCTGAATCGTTTTTTTACCCCCAAATTTATCATCAAAATACCCCATAATGAGTGCACCAATTCCGGCAGCAACATTGATGACAATACCAAAGATCATGATTTCATTAAATGTGAACCCAAAGGTACCCGCCGCATAAATACCTCCAAAAGCAAATATAGTAACCAGGCCGTCATTGTAAAATAACCTGGCAATCAGCAAGACAGTTATTTCTTTAAATTTTTTAAGCTCTTTAAATGTATTAATAATATCTAAAATTCCTTCTTTGGCAATATGTTTAACTTTAGATTGTCTTTTGGAGGATCGTACATGAACAAATAAAAACAATGGAATGGAGAAGACAGCAAACCAGGCAGCTACCAAAAGGTTGGTTGCACGGATATTGGCGCCGGTTTCTTTTGAAAGCCCAAACCATGGGACTTCGGGACTGACAAAGCCGATCATGGCAATTACCATGGCCATCAGTCCACCAATATATCCTACGCCCCAGCCTATGCCGGAAATACGACCAATTTTTTCTTTTGGCGCAATATCGGGTAAATAAGCATTATAAAATACATTGGTTAATTCAAAGGCAATATTAGAAACAACAAACCAGACAAGGGCCATAAAAATTTGACCGGGCAGGACAAAATTGAGCATGACAGTGCCAATAATGGTTGTCACAGTCGAGATAAAAAGGAATTTTTTACGCAGATTTCCCTGATCAGCTAAGGCGCCTAATAATGGAGATAGCAATGCAACACAGATGGCAGTAATAGTAACCCCCCTTGACCATAACGCCGTCCCAGCGATTTCATCAGGAGCAATGGCTTTAACAAAATAAGTTCCGTAAATAAATGTTACCACCAATGTTGTATAAGCAGAGTTAGCAAAATCAAACATGACCCATCCGAATATTGTTTTTTTGTCTGATTTGGTACTATTGGTATCCATGCTCATAACAGCTCCTTAAAATTATGTCTTTACGTCATGATAGATTATGTTTTCTATATCCTTCTGTTCTGACCCGTAGAAAACATCAAGCTTTTTGTGTGGAAGGTCAGGGCATATCTTAGGCAGATCAGGATGATTTAAAACCGTATTACTATCCTTACCAGAGATATAATTTTCCTCAAGTATATTTAAAAGGGTAATCACCCGGTTTATCGTTTTTTGGACCAGATCATCCATACTGGCTGTATGAAAAGTTCCTTGACAGGGATCTTTATATTGAAAAGTTTTGTTAAAAAAATTGATACTTACAGGTTTGTCATAGGGATAACATAATGCTTCATCTTTGGGTCGTATGATAATTTTGTTCTTATTGAGAAATCGAATAATTTTATAAACTGTGAAATTCATGAATAGATATTGAAACAATTGGTGAGACTTAATTGCATGATTTATATATTTTTTACTATTATTATTTTTAATGTCAAACAGGTTTTTAAAAAGATAAATTAATCGTTTTTCAGAGATATTAAGGTTCTGAGAAATATGGGTAAGTGAAAATTTTTTTTTGGCATCGCCAAAAGACCAGAAGTAAAAATCCATTGCAGTTTCAAATATTCTGTGGCGAGTCGTTGCACCCGTATGGATCGAATCGAATCCTGAAAAATAATATACCAATGGATGGAAAATGGTATCAGAGAGGATATGACAGCAAACACCAGCAGCAAAAGCCAGTGCATCTGAACTTTTTTCAGGAAAGTGTTTTAAAAGATTAAGAATTGGAACAAGGCTTGAAGAATCTGGAGCATGAAGTGGGGCTGCTAAAGATTGAATCTGTTTAGAATAAGGACCAATGATATAATAAAAGGGCGTATCCGGCGCAACAGCTCCATAGAGGAAAACAGTATAAAATTGATGGATAGGGGTATGGAATAAAGAGGTTGACGGCAGACTTTGAAATACTTTTTCAGCAATCTTCAAGTGGGCTATCTCTTTTGGCATCGTTTAGTTGGCCTTTCTTTTAATCGGTTCTTCCCCTCTTCATAATTAATGCGATAAGTATGATACCCTTACTATTTAGTATTTGAACGAAAACTCACCCATCTGCTGCGTTGCTGCGAAATTCTGAAATCCTCATGTACAATGGTACACTCCGGTTTCAAGATGTATGCATGCGCATCTCTTCGAGCCCTTGCGCCTTACATATGGATAACTTTGTGAGCTTTGCTCCTCTATGAGCCGCCCAAATACGGAGTTTTCGGTCAGCACTATTTAAGCCTTGATCATTTGCCTGAGCACATAGTGAAGAATCCCCCCATTTTTAATGTAATCAATTTCAATGTCAGTGTTGAGCTTAACAATGACCTGAAATTCAATTTCTTTGCCGTCTTTAGACGCTTTAATCGTTAAATTGCTATTGGGTTTTATTTGGTTTAAATTGGTAATTTCAAAGGTTTCATCGCCTTTAAGGCCAAATGTATCAAAGGATTCGCCCTCTTTGAAAATTAATGGGAGAACGCCCATGCCCACAAGGTTGGATCTATGGATTCTCTCAAATGATGTGGTAATCACAGCTTTTATTCCTAAAAGGCTGGTACCTTTTGCGGCCCAATCCCTTGATGAACCGGTTCCATATTCCTTACCGCCGAAAACAAGCAGATCTGTTTTTTTATTTTGATATTTTTGGGATGCATCAAAAATGTAATTTTGTTCTTTTTCAGGAAATTTCATGGTTAAACCGCCAATGTCTGAAACGAGTTCGTTTTTTATCCTGATATTGGCAAAGGTTCCTCTCATCATTACTTCATGATTTCCCCGGCGAGATCCATAGGAATTAAATTCCCAAGGTTTTACGCCATTTTCAACCAGATATTTTCCTGCTGGGTAGTCCACAGGAATGGCACCGGCAGGAGAAATATGGTCTGTTGTAACCGAATCTCCTAACACCAGAAGGGCTTTGGCATCTTTAATGTCTTCAGTATCAGATATGTCCAAGGAAAAATCTGTGAAAAAAGGAGGCTTTCTAATGTATGTAGAGGTTTGATCAAACTCAAAGGTCGTGCTTTCACTGACCTCAAGTTCCTGCCAGAGTTTATCTCCCTTAAAAATGTTGGCATACTGGTCTTTGAAAAACTGTTCTTTGACATAAGTGGCTACAAAATGATTAATTTCATCGGCTTCCGGCCAGATATCACGCATAAATATGGGACTGCCATTTTCAGATAAGCCAAGCGGTTCTGTATCAAAATCGATATCAATTCGCCCTGCAATGGCATAAATCACAACAAGAATTGGCGACATCAAAAAGTTGCCTTTTATTTCCTGATGTATTCTGGCTTCAAAATTTCTATTACCGGATAGAACAGACATGACATCCATCTCATTTGTCTTGATAGATTCTTCAATAAATGGATCAAGAGGGCCGCTGTTTCCAATACAGGTCATGCATCCAAATCCTGTATTGTTAAACCCAAGCGTTTGAAAATGGTCCAATAAACCAGAATCTTTAAGATAATCTAAGACGACTCTTGAACCGGGAGACAAAGAGGTTTTAACATACCAGGGAATGGATAGCCCTTTTTCTACAGCCTTTTTTGCCGCAAGGCCTGCGCCAATCATAGTATAGGGATTGGATGTGTTGGTACAAGACGTAATCGCAGCAATGACAATGCTTCCATTCGCCAGGGCTTGGGGGGTGTTATCTGGATTTATTTGAAGTGTTTTCCTGCACTCAAGGTCAAATATTTTAGAGGTTTTTCCTTTAACATTTGGAAGAGTAATTCGCTCCTGAGGTTTTGTAGGACCGGCAATTGAAGGTTCGATCAAAGACAGATCCACATCTATTTTTTTAGAAAATTGAATATCATTATCATGGGTATTAAAAAATCCACACGCTTTACAATACGCTTCAACAAGAGCAGCAGTTTCAGCTCGATTCGTTTTTGTCAGATACTCAAGTGTGCATTCATCAACTGGAAAGAAACCGGCTGTAGCACCATATTCCGGGGACATATTGGAAATGGTTGCTCTATCAGTCAATGTCAGGTTTTTTAATCCTTCCCCGGTATATTCTACAATTTTTTCAACTACATTTTCTTTTCGAAGAATATGGGTCACATAAAGCGCAATATCTGTTGAAGTTATATGTTTTTGAGGCTTACCCATTAAATTAACACCAACGATTTGGGGTAAGTTCATATAGTAAGGCTGTCCCAACATAACAGCTTCTGCTTCAATACCGCCAACTCCCCAACCCAAAACGCCCAAAGCATTGATCATTGTGGTATGGGAATCTGTCCCCACAAGGGTGTCAGGAAAAGCCACAAGTCCTTCATCCGTCTGTTTTTGAGTAACAACGGTTGCAAGGTATTCAAGATTAATCTGATGGCAAATTCCAGATTCAGGTGGAACAACCCTGAAATTGTCAAAACTTTTTTGGGCCCATTTTAATAATTGGTACCGTTCTTTGTTTCGTTCATATTCTTTTTGGGCGTTTAAAAAGAATGAATTTTTTTCTTTAAAGTGATCGACCTGGATGGAGTGGTCAATGACCAGATCTACTGGAACCAGAGGATTTATTTTTTTGGGATCAAGTCCAGCTTCTTTAACGGCATCTCGCATCGCTGCAAAATCAACCACAGCAGGAACGCCGGTGAAATCTTGCATGAGAACTCGAGCCGGGAAAAATGCGATCAATTCAGAGTTTTGAGTAGGGGTTTCATAAAATTTTGTGGCAGTAACAATATCAGACCATTGGATGGCTTTGGAATCCAAATTCCTTGAAAGATTTTCTATAAGGACTCTTGCTGAAAATGGCAGATGGTTTATCTTTGTTAGCCCGAGTTTTTCAAGGAGATTTATATTATGAACAATAAACTCTTGGTGGTTCAATATAAGTTTTTGTTTTATACTCTTATCAGTCATCTCTTTGCTCCTAAAGCTTTTTATTTTGTAATTACTGAAATTTTAAAAACAATAGAGTATTATTAAACTCAACTTAGATCAAGCCACAATCAATATTAATCAAAAAATTGAATCAAGCCATGGATAATAATCCTGTTATTTTCCAGATATATTTTGGAAAGTTCACTATATTTTAACAAAACGATTAAAGGTATAATCATTGCCATTAAATTCTTTTTAATAGATACTGTCAATATATCAGGGCAATTAGAAAATCTTTCTGGCCATGGTTATAACATAATAGAAAGAACAGGAGAACTGGTCCGAGCCAATAAGCTTTAAAGCAGAAATGGATCAGTATCTTGCGACACTGATCCATCCTGAAAAAATCGTTAAGGCTTCAACAAAAGTACTTTGGCACACGTAAACCGCCAATTTATTTTTAAGTGAACCCTTAAACTCAAATAAAGATTATTTATTTTCTTCTTGGGCCCTTAAATCTTTCCTTAAAATTTTACCCACATTGGATTTGGGTAATTCATCTCTGAATTCAACGGCTATCGGCAACTTATATTTGGCCAGTTTTGTATCACAATATTCAATGACCTCACGCTCGGTCATTTCTTCACCTTCCTTAAGGGTAACAAAGGCCTTTACAGCTTCCCCGCGTTTTTCATGGGGGATACCAATACAGCAGCCTTCAAGAATTTTTGGGTGCTCAAACAAGACTTCGTCAATATCCCTTGGGTAAACATTGTATCCGCCAGAGATAATCATGTCTTTTATACGATCTACAATATAAAAGTATCCATCTTCATCCATTTTGGCGACATCACCTGTTAACAGAAATCCATCATCTGTTAAGGTCTTTTTTGTTTCATCAGGTTTATTAAGATACCCTTTCATGACCTGTGGGCCACGAATCAGAAGCTCTCCTGCTTCACCCACCGGCATTTCTTTTGAATAATCTTCCAAATCTACTATTTTGCATTCAGTTTCCGGAATGGGGATACCGATACTGCCTTGTTTTCGTGTTCCGTTAAATGGGTTGATATGGGTGACTGGAGTAGATTCTGTCAAACCAAATCCTTCAACGATAATGGAACCGGTTTTTTCCTGAAATTTATTAATCACATCCAAGGGTAGGGGGGCACTGCCTGAAAAACAGCCTTTGATACTGGTTAAATCGGTGTGAGCCAAGTTCGGATGATCGAGTATGCCGATATACATAGTGGGCACTAATGGTGCAAAGGTCACCTTAAACTTGCTAATTGATTCAAGTAATGGTTCCGGTTGAGGTTTTGGGACCAGTACATTGGCCCATCCCATCCTGATGGCTAAATTCATTGAAACCGACATTCCAAAAACATGAAAGATCGGCAAAGCCCCCAACATAACTTCAACACCTTTTTCAAAGGCTGGAAACCAGGCTTCGATTTGCTGGATTTGATGACTGATATTTTTATGAGTCAGCATGACGCCTTTTGAGACACCGGTTGTCCCGCCGGTATACTGGTACATGGCAGTATCATCAATCTTCACATCCTCCTGGGTATAGTCAGGCTGATTTTGTGCGATAACATCTTTGAATTTAAAAAGATTTTTTGCTGGTAACACATCTGCGGCCAGTCCTTTCTTTTTTGCAACCAGAGGGAATAAAAGACGTTTAACAAAAGGAAGATAATCCCCGATAGAACAATAAACAATGGTTTTAATCGCAGTTTTTTCGCGAAGTTTGACCATCCGGTTGGCAAGAAGATCTAATGTGATCAAAAAAGTGGAATTGGAATCTGTAAATTGGTGTTCTAATTCTCTGTCAGAATAAAGAGGGTTATTAAGAACAACAATACCCCCAATTTTGAGTGTCGCATAATAGGCGACAACACAGGGAATAACATTGGGTAGAAGTATGGCAACACTATCTCCTTTTTTAATCCCAAAACCCTTTAGTGCGGCTGCAAATTTTGCCACCATTTCACTCAGCTCTTTAAATGAAAGTGTAAACCCCTGGAAAATCAAGGCGGGATTATTTGGAAATTTTTTAGTCGATTCTTCAAGGTATTCAGGTATCAGAGTGTCTTTGAAGTCAATAGCGGCTTTTACAGTTGGTTCATAGGAGTTGAGCCATAATTTTTTATCATACTCACTTTGGTTAGACACGTTTATCTCCTTATTTAGTTTTATGTGTTAAAATAAATATTTCATTTGGTTGATAGAAAAAAATGATGCATTGTGTCAAGAAAAAAATGAACATTGTTTACAAACTCGAATAAAATTTTCTATAATGAATACAGAAATTGAGTTTTTCATGACCATTTATTTTTAACGCTTATGATTTTTTAAGATAGGTTGCAAACCATGAAAGTCATTAAAAAATCGGAAACACGGGTTTTGGGTCAGGTACTGATTAACCTAAAAGAGATCCAGAACTTCGTTTTTTTGAGGACACACTTCGTCCGATAATCCATCCAAGTAACAATACAGCCACGCCAAATCCAGACCATTTGATCATACCGGTTTTAAAAAGATTTTTATTTTTATTCTTTGATTCCTTAAGATCTTTGGATAGTTTTTTATTATCTTCATGAAGTGCTTTGTTTTCTTTAACGATTGTTTGAATATTTTTTGATTGTTCAATCAGGGTATCGTATTTTTTTTTGTTAATAGAAAGAGTGGCGCTTATTTTTTCTTTTTCAGTCAAGGCGGCCTTTAAAGATGCCTCAAGCGAATTGATTTTTTTTGAATTTTTATTTTTCTCAGATAAGTTTTTTTCTTTGATTGACTGCTTACTTGCCTCAACCTTTGAAATTTTACTTTCAAGATTTTTATTTTTCTGTTTTAGTTGCTCAATGATATAGGTCTTTGGTAACTCAAAAGAAATGAACTTTTTGTCTACCCAACCGACCGCCTTGGATTTAAGTAATACTTTATAAAATCCATTTCTTTCTTCCATTATTATCACAGGTGTATTACTTTGTAATGTTTTTATCACATCATAATTGCTGCCAGGACCTTGTCTAAATGTAAGCAGCAGCATATCAGAAACATATCCGGTTCTCGCAGAAGAAATCTGTGGGAATGAGCATATTACCATAATAAATATAATCAAAGGAAAAAGTAATTTTCTCATGTTTTCTGTTCCTCCATAAGTTTTTTTTGTTTCAATAGCAGTCATTGCATCATTTTACAATAAAAAACTCTTGCCAAGATGTGTATAAGAAGAGTATCAATCAATACGATAGACTAAATTATAAAGATCGGTATAAAAATAGATGAACCCGGCATTTTATCACAAGCTATGTGTTACAAATATCCTCAAAGGTGTTGAGGAAGGACTTTCCAAATTTTCAAACTCCAGTAAAGTAGCAATAATTTTTGCGCCAAAAGAGGATGCCCCTCTAAGCGTCTTTGACCCTCAAAATATCTTAAGAGGGCATGAATCAAAAATAAAAGAAATCTTTTTTGAGGACCAGAAAAAATGGCGGCAGAATATTAAAAAAAAAATTTTGGGCCAAAGCCAAGGCGATGTGGTACCCGTTAATAATCTGGCATTATCAGGATTAATCTCTTATGGTGGATGCGCCAATGATTTTTTTTATCAGATGTGGTTTACAGAACATCACCCTGATATGTGCTCCATCCATCCCACGGAGAGATGGCTGGAACAGGCAGCTTGCCTTTTGATCCATGATTATAATTCAAGGACAACTGCCGTAAACTCTTCAGATTATGTGTTGAAGAATTATTCTTTACAAGCCCTCTCAGACTATATTGTAGATGAAAGACAGCAACATTTAGATTTTGATAGTAAAATTTTAATATCGCCAATTCTAAATGATATTTTAAATATTTCAAAAACAAGAGAAGAAGGTGCTTGGGCAAGGGGAGCCCTTTTTTTTACAGATCCCCAGCGGCTTGAAAAGATATCTTTTATTACCAAAATTCAAAAACACGAACGTCCCGTTATCAGCAATGTAAAACATATCCGGAAGCTTTTAGTTGCCGTTGAAAATTCAGATAGAAAGCTTGTGTCAGATGGGTGTACTATTATAGGGATTACAGACATCACTATACCAGATTATGCCATAGCAGCTGAATTTAGAGGAGATCACGGCTTTTTAAAATTAGGCGATGAAAAAATAGCCTCCTTTTTTGACGGTAGTTTCCACTCAACCACTCGGGAAGCAAAAATGGTTGAATTAGAAGAAATTTTATTGGATTCAGATATTGATACAGAAAAGTCCACACTTTTGTTTCAACTGATAGCACACTTGGTTCATAGTGCAGGAAGAGCACGTCATGGGTGTACTCTGGTGATTGACCTTAATAAAACACCCACTCATTTGTCCGGTCATGTTCTGGAACCTGCTTTAAGCCTTCTGGAACCTAAAAATATTAAACTTGCCTGCTCTTTTTTAAAAATAGACGGTGCTGTGCATATAACTGCAGACCTATGTATCAACGGCTTTGGGTGTTTACTGGATGGAAAAACGATTAAATGGGAAAATATGGCAAGAGGTGCACGATATAATTCTGCCTTAAGATTTTCTGCTGATCATAGCCGTATTGTAATTATCGTAGTTTCAGCAGACAGACCTGTATCTATTATATACAATGGAATTGAGGTAAATGCATTCAGCCATTGGAGACCCGTGTATCAATATACACCGGATCCCACAAATCTTAAAAAGTATTTAGATGGAGTAAAATTATGACACATAACCATGATCACGATCATTCACACGGGCATGGACATTCCCATGACCATGATCACAACCATGGCCACAACCATGGGCATGACCATGGGCATGACCATAGTCACACACATGAATTAACATTTGAGCAAAAGCTGGAGAAATTATTTGGTCACTGGATCGATCATAACGATAGCCACAAGGATACATTTTTCACTTGGGCCAAAAGAGCTAAAGAAGCTGGGCTTGGAGATGTATCAGAAAAGATTGAAAAAGCTGGACAACTATCCGAAGAGGTAACCCGACATCTTAAAGATGCGCTAACAAAACTTACGGAATAAGAACGTTTCTAATTTTTTTTAAACGTTCAATCAATGTCATTTTTTGTGATAACCAGTGGTGGGGAAAATCGTAGGGTCTCTTTGTATAAGCTGAATATACATGATTTAAAAAAAACGGGTTACCGTTTTAAGAGATTACCCAGTGCCCCTGTATCCAATTGCTTTATGAATTTCAAATGTATATTTGTGTCTCATAGATTCTGTTTTTGTTAACCATTTTTTCAAATTTAATGCTAAATATTACCTGATATAAAAAGTATGGGTATATCCTTATCAAATACTGACTAAATGAGGGAATGACAAAATGGAAACTCAAAGAACCAGACCAATGTATAAAGCTCATTGTAAGGCCGTACATAAAGAAGATAAAGATGAAACCTGGCCTAATTATTTTTCATTTCCCCCTAGAATCGGAGATTTTGTCAAATCTGAAAGCGGAAAGATCTTTAAGATAATATCAATCACTCATACGGCTAAGATTTCCAAAGGTAAATACGGGGATACCCAATTCCCCAAAGCAATACTTGGATTAAAAAAGATTCCGACTAACCCAAAGATAGATGCGGCCTAAACAATAAATGCTGTTTAATGGGTTTTCTAAAAAATGTTGAAAATCCAATTGCTTTCAATTTTTTAAAGGGCATATTCTAATATTTAACCAAGGTTCACTAATAAAATAAAATGGATATAAACAAAACGATTTTAAAAGAAATGGCTGGGCAGCGACTAATACTGGGATTTGATGGGTTAGAACTCAACGACGATTTAAAGCATATTATTGGGGATATCAAGGCGGGCGGCATTATTCTTTTTGCAAGAAATATAGAAAGTCCAGAACAGGTATCAAACCTTTGTGAAGCTTGTCAGGATTATGCCAGGTTGCATAATGTGCCGCCATTGATCATTTCTGTCGATCAGGAAGGGGGTGTTGTTGCAAGATTAAAAGCGCCATTTACACTGTTTAATGGGAACCCTTCCATCAATACTGTTGAAGATGCCAGATCATTTGCATTGATTACAGCCAAAGAGCTTAAACAGGTGGGGATCAATATGAATCTTGCCCCTGTTTTGGATATTGCCCCAAAGGAGGGTGACAGTATCATGAAGGATAGGGCGTTTAAGGGCGATGCAAAAAAAGTTTCCGATCTTGGTGTTGAGGTTATTCGTACGCTTCAGAAGAAAGGTATTATGGCCGTAGCAAAGCATTTCCCGGGTATAGGCAGGACGATCAAGGATTCCCATTTTTCTCTCCCTGTATTGGATATTGATCTTAAAACCCTGAAAAGCTGTGATATGATCCCATTTACAGATGCTAAAAATAGTGATGTGACCGGTATAATGTTGTCGCATATCCTTTATCCCCAGCTTGATAAAAACTGGCAGGCAAGTCTCTCTCCTTTTATTGTAAACGACCTTTTACGTAAACAAATAGGGTATGACGGAATTGTGATGACAGATGACCTGGATATGAAGGCGATTGACCATGATATGAAAACATGTATCTATCAGATTTTAAATTCAGGAATTGATATGACCTTGATCTGTCACAAAGGTCCTAATATTGATATTGCCTATCATGAAATTTTAACGCGTCTTAAAGAGAATGAAACGCTTTATCTGATGGGTCAGGACTCTGTCAAAAGAATATTAAGATATAAGAAAAAATACCTTTACCCCAATGGGGTATAACCTAAAGGTCAGACCTAAAAAATCTAACGGCGATCAATAAAAATAGTATTTACAGATGTTTATAATATCGGAATTTAATCTATTTTAGTTCTCGAGAATACATCATGATCAAGATTACACAGAGAGCCCTGTTGAATCATACGAAACCCTCGTGCTGCAATCATAGCAGCATTATCTCCACAAAGTTCTGTTGAAGGAGAAAAGACGCTGATATTTTTGGTTTTTGCCCTTATACTTAATTTGTTTGCAAAGGTTTGGTTGGCAGAGACCCCTCCTGCAATACCAATGCTTTTACATTTTTTATAGTGGGCAGCATTAATTAATTTTTTAGAAAGAACATCGATGACAGCTTCTTGAAAAGAGGAGGCAATTTGTGCTTTCTCATCTTCTGAAGAAATGTTGTTGACATGGATATATCGTGCTACCGAAGATTTAAGACCGCTGAAACTAAAATCAAAGCTATCTTTTTCGAGCATTGATCTTGGAAAGGAAATGGCTTTAGGATCTTTTGTTTTTGATAGTTCTTCAATTATTGGACCCCCAGGATAGCCTAATCCCAACATTTTGGCAACTTTATCAAAGGCTTCACCAGCAGCATCATCTCTTGTTTGCCCCATGAGTTCAAAATTATCTTGTGAGGTCACGTAATAAATGTTGGTATGTCCTCCTGAAACAACCAGGGCAATAAAGGGAAAAGCTGGTTTTTTTTTCATTAAAAATAATGAATAAATATGGGCTTCCAAGTGGTTGACACCTGCAAATGGGATTTGTCTTGCAAACGCAAAAGATTTGGCAAATGAGAATCCAACCAGAAGGGCTCCGATGAGTCCGGGTCCTCTTGTTGCTGCAACCGCATCAATATCTTTGATTTTAATATTTGCTTTTTTTATGGCATCATCTACAACCGGTACAATGGCTTCGATATGCATTCGAGAAGCCAGTTCCGGCACTACACCACCGTATTTGTGGTGAACATCAATCTGGGAGGATATAACAGAGGACAGGATGGTTGTTCCATCTTGAACAATTGCAGCTGCGGTTTCATCACAGGATGATTCAATCCCGAGAACTATCATAATTCACTGACAATGATCAGACCGGATATTTTACAAAATGATTTTGCTATAGCCGTAGGGCACAGGATCTTAATAAGCATTGTTAATATTGTCATGAAAAATTTTAGGTTAGACCCATTGGGTCTGAGCTTCATCTTCTTTCCTGGATACGATTTCACCGATAAAATATGCTTTTTCATTCATTGCACCCAGTCTGTCCATTACTTCTTGAGCAGATGTATCAGGCACGACAATTACCATACCAATACCATTGTTAAAGGTGCGGTGCATTTCAATATCCGGGATATCGCCCTCTTTTTGAAGCATCTTAAATACTGGGGGGATTTCCCAGGAATTTTTTTGGACAATCGTTTTACAAGCATTAGGAATGACTCTGATGATGTTTTCATCAATGCCGCCACCGGTAATGTGAACCAGGCCGTGAATGGGAAGATCTCTTAACAGACTTAATATGGTTGGAACATAAATGGTCGTCGGCTTTAGAAGTTCTTCTCCTAAGGTAGACCCCAATTCGTCAAGTTTGGTGTTTACATCATATTTGCATTTTTCAAAAAAGACTTTTCTAACAAGAGAAAATCCATTGCTGTGAATGCCACTTGATGCAAGCCCAATGAGTTTATGACCATTTCGAATATAAGATCCGTCTATAATTTTATCATTGTCCACGATACCCACAGAAAATCCTGAAAGGTCATATTCACCATCCTGATACATTCCGGGCATTTCTGCGGTTTCACCGCCAATAAGTGCGCATCCTGATTCATTACATCCTTTGGCAATACCTAAAACAATTTTTTCAGCAACCTCATTGTTTAAAGATCCCATCGCTAAATAATCAAGAAAAAATAAAGGTTTTGCACCTTGAACAATGATATCATTAACGCACATTGCTACAAGGTCAATACCAATGGTATCATGTATATCCATCATAGATGCTATTTTAAGTTTGGTTCCAACGCCATCAGTAGAACTGACTAAAACAGGGTTTGAAACATTGGAAAGATTTAAAGAAAAAAGACCTCCAAAACCGCCTATTTCTCCCATTACACCGGATCGTGGAGTCGTCTTTGCAATATCTTTAATTCGATCAACCAGTTGATTCGCTTTACCTATATCAACACCTGAATCTGCATAAGTTAAGGGCTTGCCCATGTAAAATCACCTTCTTAAATATCGTTGAATACCTTTAATAAAATCGTGCAATGATAAACATAATGCATTGAAAAGTCAAAAGCTTTTTGACATCACCATTTGAATATTGTATCTAATTTAATTTTAAACTTAATATAGATATTGGAGAAGCTAAAAGGAATGGAAAAAATCAATATTGGAATTTTGGGGTACGGTGTTGTCGGTGTAGGTGTGGCAAAACTTTTAAAACAAAAAAAACAATTACTGGAAGATAGAACCGGTGCTGTTTTATACCTTAAGACAATTGCTGATATTGATACGACAACAGACAGAGGGTTAGATATTGGAGACACCCAATTGGTTTCCGATGCCAACTTGATCATCGATGACCCTGGGATAGATATTATTGTGGAAACGATTGGCGGAGAAACGATCGCCAAGGCGTTTATTTTAAAAGCGCTTGAAAATAAAAAGCATGTAGTAACAGCAAATAAGGCACTTTTAGCCGGCCATGGGAACGACCTTGTCAAAACAGCCAGAAAAAATTTGGTTGATTTGGCTTTTGAAGCAAGCACAGGTGGGTGCATGCCCATTATTAAGTCATTACGGGAGTCACTTGTTGCCAATGATATTAAATCAATGTCAGGGATCTTGAACGGAACATGCAACTATATCCTTACAAAGATTTCCAAAGATGGATCTGAATTTGAGACCGCACTAAAAGATGCTCAGGAATTGGGATATGCTGAAGCAGAACCTTCATTGGATATAGACGGATTTGATACCGCTCATAAGCTTGCTATTTTAAATTCTCTTGCCCATGGTATGGAGATCAATTTAAACGACATTCATGTAGAAGGCATTCGTAATATTACGCCGGTGGATATTGAGTTTGCAAAAGAATTTGGATATACCATTAAACTTCTGGCCATTGGTAAAATTCATAAAGAACATGTTGAGGCCAGAGTCCATCCTACAATGATACCCAACTCAAATCCATTGTCTTATGTTGATACATCCATGAATGCGATTGTCATTGATGCAGATGCCACAGGACAAACCATGCTCTATGGCCATGGCGCCGGGATGATGCCTACTGCCAGCGCTGTTTTAAGCGATATCGCAGATATTGCCAGAAACATAATATCCGGTACTAAAAGACGGGTACCTATTCTGGGTTATCCAGAAGACAATATTAAGCCCATTGAGATTCTCCCTATGGAAGAGCTCTATACAAGATATTACCTGCGGTTCGAAGCACAAGATCACCCCGGTGTTCTTTCAAAAATATCAGGAATATTAGGAGAAAATAATATAAGCATTAAGTCCGTCCATCAAAAGGGACGAAAAACCAATGGGAAAGTACCCATTGTTATGATTACCCATATTGCCAAAGAAGCATGGGTGCAAAAAGCCTTGAAAGAGATTTCAAAAACAGATTCGGTAGTTGGAGATCCTGTTGTAATAAGAATAGAAGAAGCTGCCCAGGAGTAGTCAGTTATTTTTGAATGTGTTTTAAGAGTGATAAATCAGGAGTAGAAAGATAAATGAAAATATTAGTTGCCGATTTAGAAGGCGTATTTTTGCCGGAAATATGGATTAATGTTGCCATAAAAACCGGGATTGAAGAACTGAAATTAACCACCAGAGATATCAGTGATTATGATGTGTTAATGACAAAACGGCTTTCCATATTAAAAGAAAACAATTTAAAGATTCAAGATATTAAAAATGTGATTGCTACTCTGGATCCGCTTGATGGTGCATTAGATACCTTAAACTGGATAAGAGAAAAATCACAAATTATTATTTTATCAGATACATTTGAAGAGTTTGCAAAGCCTTTAATGGCAAAGCTGAATTTTCCCACTTTGCTATGTCATAATTTAACGATTGATGATCAGGGTAATATAAATGATTACAACCTTCGGATTGAAAGCCAGAAGAAAGAAGCTGTAAAGGCGTTGAAAGGGTTGAATTACCACGTGACAGCATTTGGGGATTCCTATAATGATGTTGATATGATAAAACAAGCAAATCAGGGATTTTTCTTTAAGCCACCGGATTCAGTAATCACAGATTTCCCTGATATCCCTGTAACACAGAATTATCAGGAACTTAAAAACATGATAACTTCATTATTGGACGAATAATGATCGATATTGATGATTTTAAAAAGGTAAAAGTACTGGTTGTCGGTGATTTGATGATCGATGAATACCTATGGGGTAGTGTGGATAGAGTGTCCCCTGAAGCACCGGTCCCCGTGGTTTGTGTTCAAAAAGAAAGTCAAGCCCTTGGTGGAGCAGGAAATGTTATCAACAATTTGGTTGCAATGGGAACAAAGGTTCAGGCCATTGGAACAGCAGGGACAGGCAAATCCGGCCAGATGATATTTGAAAAACTTGAAGAACTTGGTATCAAAACGGATGGAATTATCAGTGAGCCTGACAGACCGACTACACGAAAGACAAGAGTGATCGCATCCAACCAGCAGGTATTGAGGATTGATAAGGAAATAAAGAAGGATATCAATACTGATACCTTTGAGAAGCTAACAAAGATACTGGAGACGAAATTTTCCGGCGTAGATCTGGTGATACTTTCAGACTATGATAAAGGCCTGATTACTAAAAACCTGGTCAAACACATACTCAGACTCGCAAAAAAACACAAAATTTTGATACTTGCTGATCCTAAATCGCTTGATTTTTGTAAATATGAGAAAGTGTCCATCCTGACACCCAATAAAAAAGAAGCAAGTCTTGCTGCAAATATGGATATTAAATCTCAAAAGGATCTTTTCAGCGCCGGACAAAAAATTATGAACAAGGTTAAACTGGAAAAGCTTTTAATTACCTGTGGCAAAGATGGAATGGTATTGTTTGAAAAAGGCACAGACCCATATACTATTGAATCCAAAGCTAGACAAGTATTTGATGTTTCCGGTGCTGGAGATACGGTTATTTCATTTTTAGGTCTTGGACTCGCCACTGGTGCAACGTTTAAAGACAGCGCAATACTTGCAAATGTGGCAGCAGGAATCGTTGTTGCAAAGGTTGGAACAGCGACCGCCTCTGTTGATGAATTACAAAAGGCGCTAGCAAATAATCAATCATGAAAATTAAAAACGGCTGGTTATTATTCATCAAATCCAGGGGCTGATCCCTGATGTGTTTCAAGAGAGCCTTCTAAAGAGATTGTCTTTTGACCTATTGGTTTTAATTGAAGCTTAAATCCTCTTAATCGCGCTTCATCCTCATATTTTCCATGGTTTATTCGAAGGGCATCCATGGGTGTCACAACAATGGCGGCTTTGTTTCGTACCGGGCAAAAATGTTCACAATACCCGCATCCGGCACATTTGTTTTCAATAACATGGGGCACAGGCACAGGATTATTTTTTTCTTTTTCAAATTCAATCGCATCGTATGGACAGACCTCATCACAAACCATGCAGCTTTTGTTAAACTCCCAGGCCAGACATGCTTGTCTAAAAATTTTTGCAGTACCTGTCTTGGCCCATGTCCGATCGGATGTTTCAATGGGGTTTATGGCATTCGTCGGGCAAACATTTCCACATTCATGGCAATGCGGATCGCAAAATCCTCTCCGAGGGGTTATGGCGGGTGAAAACATAGCGGAGAAACCTGCTTTGAGCCATATCGGCTGTAGCGTATTGGTAGGGCAAGCCACCATACACTCACCACATCTTACACATCTTGATAAAAAGTTTGTTTCCATAACCGCTCCCGGGGGTCTGACTAGACCGGGTGTGCCCACCTGACCCTCACCCGGTTTTCCATATAGAGAGTTAAGGCCGGTCAATGACATCACAGCGGTTCCGGCACCGATCAGACCTGTTGAGACAAATTGACGCCGATGAGGAGAAAAATTATTAGAAGGGATAGTTTCTTTATTTTGTAACCGCCCAAAGTACACGGCATTTTCAGGGCAGATTTCTTCACAGGTTCGGCAAACAATACATTCTGAATGAAAAGTATTTGTCGGCACTTGTTTTTCTATGGCAGACATGGGGCAACATCGGGTGCATTTTCCGCAGTCGTTACATTTATCAGATACGTGTCTTCGGATAATAGGAGATGTCGAAAAAAAGCCGAGCAATGCACCAGATGGGCAAAGATATCTGCACCAGAATCTTGGAGAAAATTTGATCATACTAAACACAGCGATAAAAAAGAATAAAATGAAAAATTGAGTCGCAAAACGGAGGGTTCTCACTTGGGCAAAACTAATAGAAGTGATATCCAAAAGATCACCCAATGGTCTAATAAGATCCAATGTTTCCTTTGATAAAAATGAAATAACAGGAAACAGGACCAGTCCGTAAAACCGTGTAATTAGAGATAAAGGGGAGGCAAAAAAGATATATGAGACACCAAATAAAGCCGACCCTAATAAAAAGATGAGGGCCAGATATTTGACTTTAAATAACGTATCTGAAAAAAAAAACTTATTTTTCTTAGGGCCGAATAGAGCATCTGTCCCGTCCAGGGTAGTTCCCATAGGACAAATATATCCACAAAATATTCTACCGACAAATGGGGCAAGTATTAAAACAATGGCTGCAGGGATGAACATATAAACCAGGGGGTTCATCCTGGCGCTGATGGCACTGATGAACATCAGACCAGGGTCCATCTGGAGGAATAAATGCAAAGAAGCCATTGAAACCCCTGAAATTGAAGTCAGGGTTAACAAAACCAAAAATAGAACAAGACACAAGGTTTGAACAAACCAACGGAATCGGATCATACAGTAACCGTTTTAATTGATAGATTTGCAATGTCTGATCGACCTAAACTCCTTTCATGGGCCAGCCTGATATGACGAACTTGATCGGCTTTAAATTTTTTACCATACCATTCAAAGGCCTCTACAGCAAAGGCATCAGCAGCTACCATATCTTTTGATGCAATGATGGTATCTTTTTTTATTACTTTTCCAGGTCCTCGCGGACCGCCGGTACTTAGGACTCTTGTCCCATCAATAACGGTTAAGTCAGCTTTTAAAAGGCTTGCCAGGTCAACAATGGTTTCATTAAGGTCCATGCGATGCATGATGGTTCTGTCATAGATCAGTCCCATCATCCCTTTCATGGAAAGGCTCACTCCTGTGGCTGAATGGGATTTTGCAACTGGCACAGCAATGAGTACATCAGCTTTGAGGGACTCTTTAGCCACATCTGTTTTTGTCAGGCTTTTTGCCTGAGAAATACTCACTTGTTGATAAAAAGAGGGTGAGTTGATCGTATGAACCATGTTTTTATCAATGGCTTCGCAGGCCGGGCCTATACCTGAGACCTTCATACACATTTTCCCAGGCGCTAGCGTATGATCCAGGATCGTAACCCTGGAAGCCCCGGCATCCTTGCACATAGCAGCGACTGTTTTTACAACATCCGGATGGGTGTTAGTCGCTTGGTCAGGCGATCTTGAAAAGCTCATATTGGGTTTGATCAACACACGCTGCCCTTTTTTTACAACGCTTTGAATCCCACCGACCAAATCTATAGCTGCTTTTGTAGCGCCTGAAGCATTGCCTATGGCTACCCCAATATCTGGCAGTGTTGAAGCAAGGCTGAATTTAGGTAAAAGAAGCCCACTTGTTGCACTCGCTAAAAATAGACCATTTTTAGCTTGGAGCTTTATGAAATCCCTGCGGCTTAATTTTTTAGTCATAGAAGCCCTCCAAAAAGTTAAAACTTTATTAATATAAGGATATTGTATACACTATATTTATTCACTATATGTTTTTTAACTAACGGTAAAGGCATTCCAAATTATTCGCTTTATTTTGTGCTTACTTTTTAATGGTATTCGTAATCTTATTTGAAATGATGCGAGCACATTTTAAGATAGCATTTTTAGCGGATTCAGATTTTTGTGTAATGCTCAGTCTTATATAGAATTTATCCTGGAAGAATTCTGTCATATAGGTTCCGCCAAGTTCTGATGCGAATCTTGCCTTCGTGCCCAGATTATCTAACGGCGTTGGATTGTTAGACGTAAATTCTTTGTAAAGCGTTCCTGAACTCTTATTGGAATCCGTCTGATATATTTCCAACATCAGGTAAACCGGCCCTTTCTCATAATTCAAGAAAGCTGATTTTTGAGTGCCAAGTTTTATATAACGGGGAGCCGCGCCATTGATCATCATTGAAAGAGAGCTTTCATTAAAAGCAATAAAGGGTTCATCTTCCAATACCCATCCCTGGTTTTGAATTTCATGAGGAAAAATATTTTCTATAGGTGGATTGGCTGACAACGGCAAGACCCATAAAAAGCTTAAAATTACTGCATAAATTGTGGATGAAAAGTTCATTTAAAAAAGTTCCTCTATGTCAAAGCAGAGTCTATTACCTGGATATTGTTCGGATCACAGGTGCCAAGCCCAAGATTTTGAGCATTTACTAAATGGGTCGCCATCTTAGTCACTGGATCTAATTTGTTAAGTTTTCGCTGGGAGTTGATGACCTGCATACCCGTAAAGTCAAGCGCAACCGGATCAGTGGCACCCAATATTGATTTGTGCTGCCACTGGGGGGCTCCTAACGGGCCACCGTCATATACCCCATAAGCCGCATCACAGATAATCAATCTGGTTTTTTCTTTGATTTGAGGATCCGCGTTTATTCTACTGATAAAGGGTTCGCATAAATTGTCATGGCAATCCGTTGGATTATCAATCGAACCAAAATGATTTTTAAGACTCAGTGTTATTCCAGCTTTTCCATGATCCTTCAGGACAGGCACATTGATCAGATAGGTACACTTCTGGGTTAAGATATTGCTCAGATGGGATGTCACACCATCTCCCACATCAATGGCTCTTGTTTTATCATATCCAATGGCCCCGGTTTCATCCATTTTTTGGTTAAACATCCACCGCATACCACTAAACGCTTTAACCGTTCCAAAACATTGAATCCCTTTATCAGATTCATTAATGGTATAGCCGCATTTTTTAAGTTCAGATATGGAACGATCCCAAATAATGATATTATTTGGATTTATTCCCAATGACTCAATAATACTGTCGGCAATAGCATATGCGATCTCCGGATGGGTTGGGCATTTTCGATTCACACAATTGACTTTCAGTCCAATGGTATCCTGGGAGTTTAAATTGGGAAAAATCTTTATCCAGGCATCTTTAAGGTTCTCTTTTTGAGTCAGCAATACTAACGCTTTATCCACGCTTTGCCTGGCATTTTTGCTATTAACACGCTCATCCGGATTTATTAATCCGGCATGCCTGATGTTGACCACACGGCTTTTATTGTCATTATCTTGTGTTTTAGTGCTCAGGGCTAATGAAGGCATCATATAAATAGCAGCTGCTCCTGCTGCGGTGGATTTGATAAATTGGCGCCGTGTCAGATGAGGTTTTTTTTGAGTATAGTTAGTCAAGAAGCTGTTTTTATCTATAGTCATGCATCCTCCTTTTAAAAGAGTATAAAGATAAAATCTTTCTAATGTCTGGATTACCATGCAATGATTCTTAAAACAAATGAAAAGATGTAAAAAATTGTATAAATTTATGGTATCTATCCATTCAGCGATTTAAAAAAAAATGACTTAGATTTCTCCTGATTATTCTATAAAAAAAAATTAAAAACCCTTGACTAATAAAGGCAGTTTGTATATCTTCCTGCTTAATTGTTGCGGGGTGGAGCAGTCTGGTAGCTCGTCGGGCTCATAACCCGAAGGTCGTTGGTTCAAATCCTTCCCCCGCTACCAAGTATACAATAGGGGGTTCAGCGTTTGGCGCTGCCCCCTTTAGGATTTTAGAAATAGGGACTCCCCACACACAAAGCTCTTTTTAATTTTTTTTAACTTTATATGCCAATGACAATACTGACAAAAGATTTGAAAAGATCCAAATAGTTATTTGTAACAATTTAAATAAAATTTGTGCTCCGTTATTTATTTTGCGTTGCTTTTGGTTTTTGGAACGGTCAGTTAATAAGTGTGAGCGTCTGTTTTTTTATTTCCATTATCATTGTTGTTGTTACCAAAAATTTCTCCAACGCCACAAAAATTCTATGTGGGATGGGCGAAGCTAATATGTCCGTCCGGGAACATGGAATTAATATTTCTC
>JAAEKY010000896.1 GCA_024227235.1 Desulfobacteraceae bacterium
ATCACCAGGTATAAGCATTATGGTTTCTGCAATATCAAAACCAATAATATCATCAACAAGATCTGGTACCTGGGCTGCTCCAATCGCAATTATGAAAAGATCAAGTTTGATGTTTTCTTTTTTAAGGGCTTCAAGGCTAGGCAGACACCTCACGCCGTCAATTTCTTTTATACCATCTCTTAAAATAATTGTGTTCTCTTTGCGGAATCCCTCTGCAAGAACATTGTCCAGAATGATTCTCCCAAAGTTTTTCTTGGTTGCTGAAACACCAATAATGCCTAGTGATTCGGGATGCAGCAGATTATCAATTTTTTTAACAGGTCGTTTTAATGCAATATTATCTGCCTTGCAAAAACGGCACATACCGTCAAGTGGAACCATGAGGTAATCACAGAATGAAAATGGATTGATTTCAAGCTCTTCAATAACAAATGGTGCATCAGGATTATCCTGGGAAAAGTGATTGCCCATTTGAATAAAAGATTCAAAGCATTCAATAAGTTGCTCGTCTGTAACAATGCGGCGTTGCCCTCTGGTCAGTCCTGCAAGTTTTCTATATGCTATGGTCTGTTTGAAAAG
>JAAEKY010000897.1 GCA_024227235.1 Desulfobacteraceae bacterium
AAACCAGTCATTCTAATTCCATTGAAGAGCTTGACATTTAAGTGAAGACGAACTTGTTCATATTATTCTCAGGAAGCTATAGAAGGGAGAGGCCAATACGTCACTGCCTATTCTGACTGACTTTCAGTTAAAACACCCTTGATGTCTGATAGCTGTTCCATTGTCTGCAGCTCTCAAAATTGTACATTTATCCATTACTTTACATTTTTTCAGCATTACACAGCCCTTCCTTTGAAGCCAAAAGCATCCCTCTTGGCTTGCTGCCATTATAGATTTTAAAATTTGGACAATCCTGTTGTTAAAAGAACATCATGACACCATTATATTCATATCATTACAAACGTTTTGATGCAAACACAAAAGTGCATTATTTTTGGTAGACAAATATTTTAATAATTAAGCAGGATCATGAATAATATTTTTGGCTTCTCTTATTAAGTTATTGTGGCAGGGTTGATAGTAAAAAGAGATTTTATGTGCACCAAGTGCTGCTATCTATGAACATATTATGAAATATGGGTTCAGAGTTAATACTTTTCATCGTCTTTAGTTCTGACTGCTGTACAGCAGGAGCGACAAATACAAATGTGGAGCACTGAGCTTGCCGTCTATGGGTCTGGGTGTGAACAAAAAAGCAAGTTTCAGGCCATTTGGCTTGGAAACAGACGTATTGCCCCCCTCCTGGTTCCACCTGAATAAAAGAAATATTTACGTTTATATGTCATGAAATTTTCCTTGTTACCGAAAAGAAGCACCCTGTTGTTGACAGTTGCTGCTCTCATATGAGACATCCTGCGGGCCAGACTAAAAACAGTTTCAGTCCAGGCATTGTCCCTGTAGCTGTACACCTCCGTGCTGTCCAGTTGAATATAAGAATCATAATATGAAGTCCTTCCTCC
>JAAEKY010000898.1 GCA_024227235.1 Desulfobacteraceae bacterium
AATGTTATCAAGAGCTTGTTCATAATGTTGAATAGCGGGTTCTGATTGATTGAGTTTGGCTTCGGTGGAGGCTAAACCGCGTTGTGCTATCCATAAATCGTCTGAGGAGCTAATTTCCTTAAAAATAACCGCACTATCTTGAAAAGCTTTTTTGGCTTTTTGATATTCGCCCAAGTTTTTATACAATACGCCGATGTTACCCAAGTCTTTCCCTTCACCGCGTTTGTCACCGATTTCTTTCTTTATCTTCAAAGCCTGCTGATAATACTCCAAGGCTTTTGGGTAGGAGCCCAAATTATTGTACACCAAGCCGATATTGCCAATAAACTGACTAATATAACGTTTACTACCAATTTCACGCGCTTTTTTTAATCCAGCTTCCCATTTTTCTAAGGCAGTGGGGTAGTCAGCGGCGTAATAGGCTTTTTCACCTTCTTCTTGTAAGCTGTTTAATTCCCAAATTACTAAGATTTTTTTAAATGGATTAAGCGAAATTTCCTCCGCTCGCAGCCCAGTTACCGAAAAGATAATTAGCATTAACGCTAATGTGATGGTTTTGAATGTATTCATGTTGTTTTCCTTTAAAGTTTTTGAACAGGATTGATTAAGGGATTGATAGGATTATTTTGTCAGAATCAGAATTTCCAGAATTTAAGAATTTTCAGAATAAAAATCAAATTGGATAAGTCCAAATAATACCAAACCATTCAGAAAATTCTCAAATTCTGTTAATTCTGATTCAAACGATTAAAATTCAATGCGTGACAAATGGATTTTCTACACGAATGCCCTCAATCAATTGCCCGTGATTTAAGTCTTCTGTCAAAATCGTTTTCGCGCCACCTTGCCTCGCAGCCGCGATAATCAACGCATCCCAAAAAGATAACCAATTACGCTCTTGAATCTCTGAAGCCAATAAAATTGTTTCTGGCGTGTTTTTCACCACTTGCCATGACAAATAGTCGTTTATGACATCTCGTGCTGATGCAGGTGATAAAGGATTAGGTATCTTGCGAGTGACATTGACATAAAATTCTTGCAACACTTGAGTGCTAATCCGTTTTGGTTTGCCAAAGTTTTTTGACAACTGCAACGGCAGTCTCGTGTTTTTTTTGAGCATCAGTGTCATCAACGTCAATCAAAATATTATCCACAAAAGTCTTAGCAATAATCTCAACGATCATAAAGTGCCTCCCGTGAAGCGGTTTTTCCCCCTAAATGATAGCCCGCATCCATTTGAGCAAAAGCACGTCGTTTGGCTTGTTCATACGGATCGGAATCGAATTGCACAGCCAATGCGTCACTTATGTTGAACCGAGATTGTTTGACGGCAAACCTTTCAGCCTGATGAATCAGATTTCTATCAAGCGTGAGTGTGATTTCTTCCATTATCAATTCTCCTTTTTAAGTTATTGAACAGGATTGATTAAGGGATTGACAGGATTGCTATAACTCGACTATCAAGTTTTTTATAAGTTTTTGATTTATAAAAAGAGATAATTTTAGCCTCTAAAAATAAATTAGCTTAAAAATCAATAAGTTATACATTTAACTCAAAAAGAGATCGTTGTAAAGCTAAACAACATCAAAAACTTGATAGTCAAGTATAAAGTTTTAAAACAACCCTGTAAATCCTAGAGCACTGTAAATCCTGATTGTTTATCCAGTTATCTCATTTGGATTCAAATCAGTTATGGAGGGCGCATTTCCATTTTCACGGTGAAGTTAAGTACAACGAATTACGTGGATAAACGAATAAGGCTCAACATGA
>JAAEKY010000899.1 GCA_024227235.1 Desulfobacteraceae bacterium
TAATTGGATATTATATTTCTCAAGAATGCCGTTTGGTAAACTCCCTTTACCATAATCCCCGAGATATCCTTCCTTGGAAAACGCAATTATTCCTTCTGATGATTCTATCGAGAAATCGATATCATACCAATATTCCCCATTAGAATTTTTTTTAAAAGTTCCGACATTTTTTAGCACTAAAATAATCATATCGCCTGCAGCAAAAACACCATTTTCAGCCTTCGAAGGAATTCCTGTTGAACCAATTTTCAGTAATGATGTTTGGCCAATAGTTAAGACCGGCGAAGGTGTTTCCTTTGATTGTCCTACTGCAATTTCAAAACCGGACGTTGTTATTGTTGCTACAATAAAAAATAAAATAAATGTGCTTTTATTTAAGGCATGCTTTGCTTTCATTTTTTACTCTTCCTTTCAATCGTCTAGTTTGATTTATTCTCCTTTTTTTGTTTTTTCATCTGCCTCTGCTTGTGCTTTCTCAAAAAAGGGCCAATCTCAATCAATAGCTTCCATGATATTCTATATACTCAGCTGTTTTTGCTGCTACGATCTTACCGTACAAAATTTCAACCACATGGAAGCTCATTTCAATCCCGGCGGTAACACCTGCTGAAGTCAGAATTTTCCCGTTATCAATAAATCGTTTATTCTTTACAATTTCAGTATCCGGGGCAAGTTCCGCCAGGGTATCAAACACCTGGTAATGGGTGGTTGCTTTAAGGCCTCCTAGCAGTCCTGCTTTACCTAACAAAAAAGACCCTGTGCAAATAGACATCACTTTTTCAGCAAACTTTGCGTTTGTTTTAATCCAATCAATAACATCTGGTTGATTCAGCACCGCTCTGGCGCCATATCCCCCCGGGATGATAAGAAAATCAGCAAGGGGAGCTTCAGATAGTGCAAAGTCCGGGTTAACTGACAGCCCGTTTCTTGCAATTATCGGTTCCTTGTTTTTTGATACGGTGTATATGTTTAACAAAGAATAGTTGTTCAGTTCATTTGTAACTGAGAATATTTCAAAAGGACCTGCAAAATCTAATACCTCAACATCATCAAAGAGTAAAATAGCTAAATTTTTCATTTTTTTGTTCTCTTATTTATCAGAGTCAACCAACTTGCTTTTTCTAAAAAACTACCTGAAATATTATCTGTCATTTCAACAAATCTTTCTGTGGAAACCGAGAATGACAGAATGTCATCTGGAAGGTATTTTCGAATGGCAGGATCAATTGTCCCAACAACCGATTTAGGTTCTTCTTTCTGCTTTTCTTTGTAGGGGATTGTCCAGATGCTTTGACACCCTGATGCAAGTGGAAAAATAACATTATCATTATCAGGGCTATCATAATTTGCGAGTGTAATTAATCCTGACAAATGAATGGGCCTGGTCCATAAATTGATAATCTCAATAGATCGATTTTTATCTATATTATTGAGGTTTTCGATAACTATATATTTTTTTTGGGGTGTTCGAGCCTTAATATCTTTATAAAAAGCTTGCGCAAATGCACGGTTCTTTTTAAACCCTTCTGTTTCGGACAAAAATGCCCCGGCATTCTTGTCCGGCTTGGTAAAACCAAGATAGCATGATGCACCATAGCATCCTGCATTCTCTAATGAAAAACAAAGATTGCCGCCTTTAAAAAGTTTTTTTATTTTTGTAAAAACGCAACCCTTCGGACCTCTTTTTTGTGGAAAACTCGCGTCTGAAGGCAATTTGTCTGTAAAATACCATCCCGTCGCTAGAAGATCTAAAGCAATATGCTTTGCAAGCCTCTGGAAACCAGTCGTTACTATTTTTGTATCCATTCTTTTACCCATTTTTTTTCAATGACGCCGCCTGTAATGAACGGATCGGGAATATAGGGAATATAGGGACAGCCATAAATATATAAGTTACCTCAATAGCAGGTCAATGTTGGAATATAGGGACAGCCATAAATATATAAGTTACCTCAATAGCAGGTCAATGTTGAGCCCCTCTTCTCGAACAATCTTTTCACCACGCTTTACAGACATGCTGATAGCAGGCTGGCTGACGCCGATCCGGCTGGCCAGATCGGTAGCGGTTATCGCCAATTCTCTGACCGCCCTATA
>JAAEKY010000900.1 GCA_024227235.1 Desulfobacteraceae bacterium
AATTATAATAGTAATTGTAATTTGTTGCGTGCAACAACGAAGCTAACCCATGTAAATTTTCACGGGAAAAACAAATTATCGGGTATGGAGAAAAATAAATGGCAAGAGCACTCACAACAACAAAGAACAAAATGACATTGTATTTGTGTGATCTTGTACACAATTACTTGGGTATTGAACCCATGTGTTCCCACTGAATATCGCCTATATTTCGGCATATGCAAAGGAAATGTTTGCCGGAGATCTGGAGATCAGATTATTTAAATTTCCAAAGGATTTTCTCAATGCCTTTTAAGGCGGGAAAATTGAATATAATTGGATTCAGCAATTATACGTGGAATTCAGATTTGAACAATAAAGTTGTCAGTTGGGCAAAATCCCAGTTGCCAGAAACAATTGTTGTCTTTGGAGGACCCAATATAGACCATTCAGTAATGGGTTATAGGAAGTTTTTTATTACACATGAATCAGCTGATTTCTATATTCCTTGTCAAGGTGGAATTCCATTTGTTAATCTTTTAAATGAGATCGATAAAAACAGAACTAATCAGCAGGTCATAAAAATAAAAATGTGACTCTTAGAAAAATGAGTGAATTCATGGATATTAGAGACTTTTTTAAACATGTAGAAGTTATTAAATAAAGTCCGAGGGACATTATGTCAGAACAAGAATTAATAGAAACACCCAAACGGATTTATGGGGAAAGAGTGGGAAAGTCGGAAAAAACACTTTCCCATGCCCTTGGCCCCAAATATGCTGAATATAGAAAAGAATGGGTAAGGGTCTCCAACAGAGAAAAAGTGACTGAATTTCCCTTATATATCCAGATTGAGCATTCTGGCAAATGTAATTTACGGTGTAAGAGTTGTATTCACAGCATAGATTCCATAAGAGAAGAATATAGCAAGGGGTTTAAACCGTTAGATATCAATCTATACAAAAAAATTCTTGATGAAGCCAATGAATTTTCCTGTCCTTCTATGGCCTTTCACAATAATGATGAACCATTGTTATTAAAGGATCTTGAAGAAAGGATAAAAATGGCATCGGTAAAGAATATCATTGACATCATCGTAACAACAAATGCAACCCTACTTGATGAAAAAAGAGCTGATAAGTTATTACGATCAGGACTGACCAAAATCAATTTTAGTGTAGATGCCTATAACAGAAATGATTACAGCCAAATCAGATGTAATGGAGACTTTGACACGGTCTTAAAAAATATTATATATTTTTGTGATAAGAGAAACAAAGAGGGATTAGATTTTCCAATTACCCGAGCAACCTGTGTGTTAAATAAATTCACCATTGACAAGATGAAAAAAATCAAAGAATTTTGGGAAGGCATTGTGGATATTGTTGAATTCCAAAATTTTCAAGCGATAAAGAATTTTACTGAATGGTGCAGACCATCTGGAGCCAAAATCGATCAAAATTTTGTTTGTAATGGCCCCTGGCAGCAAATTGTAATAAGAGCAAATGGGGATGTGGTGCCTTGCTGTTCTTTTTACGGAACAGAAATAATCGTTGGAAATATAAAAAATACTTCAATTTACAATATCTGGAATGGAAAAGAAATGTCAAATATTCGTAAAGAGCTTTTAAAAAATAATTTTGAATTTTCTTCTGCTTGCAAAAAATGTTCTGAGACATTTTATATTCTTTAAATCGAAATAGTTCCTTCGATAATATCTGAAAATCCACTTGAAAAAGGTAGAGTTCTCGGTTTTGCTAAAAGTACAGTAGCCCTTATTCAATTGGGAAGTGAACTAAACGAATTAACAATATTTCACTATTTGATATGGTTTTTTAAATCAGTCCTCTTTTCATCCTTTACCCAGAAAAGATAACGGTCACTTCCGCTCTTCTTTCAAGTGATTTTTGTTTTGATATTTCCTTGGCTGCAAATCTGTATTTTCCTGTAGATTCTATTCTGAATATGGCAGGTTTGAGTCCATATCCCACTAATTGATGAACAATATTTGCTGCCCTTGTTGCACCCAGTTCGAAATTGGAAGGATATTTTTTATTTTGAATGGGGACCGTATCAGCATACCCATTCACAAAGACTTTTACATCATAGGGTTTTAAAAACCCGGCTAATTTTTGGAAAAATGTTTTATACTCTTTTGCAACCTTTGCACTTCCGGTAGGGAAAAGAATCGGCAATGTTGTTTCAAGCCTGAGGCATGTACCGGTTCCCACTATTTCAACCCAATCACTTAATCCGGACTGGTTTACAGCTGTCTGCAACTCACTTTTGCTGATACCATCATACATATCTAAATCTTTTTTAGCAGGCGAGGAAACAATTTGAGTTTGCGTGGCAGGTGCTGCAGGCGTAAAATCTTCAACTTTAATTTTTACCTCTTTTTGTACAGCTGTCTCTTTTTTTAGTTTTAAACCCGGCAGCTTTTTTTCCAATATATCTTCAAGCGTTTGTTCTTTGTTTGAATCCAGCATTGCTGAATAATACTGAACCAGGTATTCAAGTCTGTTCTTGCTTTTACGCAATGTTTTAATCTTCTTTTCCTGCCTTGGAATTATTTCTTTCAAATTGGTTGGTGCTAAGCGTCCTGAATCCTGAATTTGATTAATTTTTAAAACCACCCAATCAATATCTGTTTGAAGGGCTTTTATTTGATCATCAATAACTTTTATTTCTATTGTATGTTTTTCAACACGTTTCCTTAAATCTTCAGAAGAATAAAAGGTGCTGTCAAACAATTTTTCTTCTTGGTATCCGGCACTCCAAATCATTGAAGGGACTAATAAAAAGAGGATGAAAAAAACAAGTGCAATATTTTTCTTATCTAACCATAAAGATTTCATGGTAACCCCCAAAAGGTATCATTAATATCTAACATTATCACAAAATAACCAACGCAAATTCTAATATCTCTTATTAAGCACCGTCACTTATTGGATTACCAGATGAAAAAGTGGGTTTCACATCTCTACCAATACCGACCGGCCACCAAACCATTCCATCTCTGGCGAAATTGATTCTCAGGCGCATTCTCACATTTGTGATGCCGTATTCACCTTCATTTACTTCCATAACTTCTGTGCCTCGCAGCCATGACTGAGTATGAACTTGAATGGTATCATAATCTACTGTTCCGCGACCTGCTCGCATAAATGCATCCACATAGACGCCACGAACTTTTTCCACAAGCTGTCTATACCCATCTGCAACAGCTGCTCTCTCAGCCATAAGGACAGCTTCGCCTTTTGTTAACGCATTCTCAGGTTCAAGGCCTTTACCAATTACAAAAAATGTTACGACCTTGTGATCATCTACTTCTCCACCTGGTGGGCCTAACACTTTACCTGGACCACCGGCTGTAGAAGAGGGTCTAACAGTATTACACCCTGAAAGAAACAAGACAGATGCAAAAAGCCCTAATAATACAAAAATTAGTTTTTTCATTTTTCCTTCCCCATTTTAACGATTATGTCAACCAATCGAACAGGTAACAAAAACCTTTTAACATTGATTCCTGACAATTTATTATGATACTGATAGAAATCGTCAGAATTTGCTATTAACTTTAATCCAAACATAAATATATACAAAAACCATGCCTAATAATTTCAAAAGACATTTAGTTTTCACAACCCTATTCTTCCTGTTAATAATAATTTTTGCTTTCAGTATCACAACGCCGGCCTATGAAGGGATTGAGACTTACTATATTAGATATGATGTTAAATCATCAAAAAATAAAATCATTAATGATAATTTATTAATGATCCCGGCAAAAAATGATTTCAGAGCGGAAAATTTTTCTCAAATTTTAACCAAAGGAGTAATTCCTGCCGCATCGGGAGAATCAAAAGCTGCCATTAATAAACGCATAAGAGAAAATTCCCTGAAGACGATTTTAGTTAACAAAGGACTAAAATCAGTAAAAGCAAAAGATCTTGATACGGTCGTCAGCTATGAGGGTGTAATCGTTACCCCTATAGATATTATTAAAAACAATTACCAAGAGGAACGAAACGGTTATTTTTATACGGCTCAAATTGAATTCAGCCCAATTGCTTTTCCTGATAAATGGGAGCCGCTTAACACGAAATCTAAAATAAAAAAAATGTTTCATAATTTTTTTCAATTATTCAAATGATACGTTTAACATGCAGGATTAACTGAATTAAGGATTAATTTAAAATGAATAAAGCCCAACTAAAAAAAATAAAAAACACTATTTTAAAAAAGGAAACCCTTGTTTTTGACAAACTTAATAAAAGTCAAAAAACCCAATTGTTTAAATTCAATGAAAGCTATAAAGATTTTTTAAATCAATCCAAAACAGAAAAAAAAGCCGCTTTACAAATAGTACAAATGGCAAAAGCAGAAGGATTTGTTGATATTGAGACCCTGTTAACAAAGCAATCAAAACAGGCAAATAAAGTTTACAAAATTTTTCAAGGTCGTTGTGTCGCTCTGGCTGTTTTAGGAAAGGAACCGCTTCTTTCAGGTGCCAATATCATTGCTTCTCATATTGATTCTCCCAGACTCGATCTAAAGCAAAACCCAATCTATGAGGACTTAAGCATGGGACTTATGAAAACTCATTATTATGGGGGTATTCGAAAATACCACTGGTTGGCACTACCTTTAGCTCTTCATGGCACCATTATTACCTCTGATAATAAACCCATTGATATTACCATTGGTGAAGATCCGGATGATCCGGTTTTCACAGTCACGGACCTTCTTCCTCATTTGGCCGGAAAAACCCAGGCAAATAAAAAAATTTCTGAGGTTTTTCAAGGAGAAAAATTAAACCTGCTCTCCGGCAGCATCCCCTTAGGGGAGGAAAAAGAAAAAGACCGGATAAAGCTTCATCTTTTAAATCTTTTATTTGAAAAATATGGTGTAACCGAAGAAGATTTCATCAGTGCCGAGATTGAAGCAGTTCCGGCAAGCAAGGCAAGGGATATCGGATTTGATCGATCATTGATCGGATCTTATGGCCAGGATGATAGAATCTGTGTGTATACAAGCCTTATGGCTCTTCTTGATAGACATGACAAATACAGGCAACGAACATCCATTGCTTTGTTTTTTGATAAAGAAGAAATTGGCAGCGAAGGCAGCAGTGGTGCTAAATCAAATTTTCTTGAGGATTTAATCTCTGATCTTCTATATATTAATGGACAGGATACAGATAATCGTACGCTTCGAAAAACATTGATCAACTCTTCTTGCCTGTCAGCCGATGTTAATGCGGCCATGGATCCGGATTACAAAGACGTCCATGAAGCCTTAAATGCAGCTAAATTAGGATTTGGCATCTGTATGACAAAATTTACCGGCGTTGCGGGCAAATCAGGCTCAAACGATGCGACAGCAGAATTTGTCGGAAAAATCAGGCAGATTTTCAATGAAAACAAAATTGTATGGCAGACAGGAGAATTAGGAAAAATCGATCAGGGCGGTGGGGGGACAGTGGCAAAGTTCCTTGCCAAATTTGGAATGAATGTCTTAGATTGTGGACCTGCAATCCTTTCCATGCACTCACCCTTTGAAATATCCAGCAAAGCTGATGTTTACATGACCTATCTTGGGTATAAAGCTTTTTATGAAAAAAACAATTCATAGCAGCAAGACTATTACCATCGCTTTTATTTGGATACTTTTTTTAAGCAGTCTTTTTTACCCTGAGAATGCCTGTACTAAGAATTTGTTACCTGGCGTTATTTTAGCCAATGACCGAGGGGAAATAGTCTATGAAGAAAACAGCAAAAAAAAATTTATCCCGGCTTCCATATTAAAGATTCTAACCAGTCTTACAGCGATTCACGTTTTGGGTGGTCCGTATCATTTTTCCACAGACTATTATTTTGATAAGACTTCTAAAAATCTATATATTAAAGGATATGGAGACCCGTTGTTCATCTCTGAGGTGGTCCAGCAATTTTGTCAAAACATTATTTCAACATACAAGATTGACAAGATCAACAATATCGTTCTTGATCAAACCTATTTCACCCATCAGATACAAGTCCCTGGAAAAGGATTCTCTTTAAACCCATACGATGCCCCTGTGGGCGCCTTATGCGCTAACTTTAACACCATTATGTTCGAACAGTCACCTAAAGGCGACTTAATCAGTGCTGAGCCTCAAACCCCTCTTCTCCCAATTTTTCAAGAAAATATAAAAAAAACCGGGTTGATTCAGGGCAGAATTGTTCTGACTAAAAAACAAAGCCATATTTATCCGGGCTTATTGATCAAATATTTTCTTGAAACAAAACAAATTAAAATCACAGGGAATATTTTGCAAGGTTCCATCCCTTCAAACAACACCATTCAAACGCACTCTTTTTTATCCCCTTTCAGTTTAAAAGAGGTGATCCAAAAACTGTTGAAATTTTCAAACAATTTTATTGCGAACCAACTTTTATTGGCCATGGGGGCAAAAACCAACCATCCGCCTGCCACGATAAAAAAAGGACTTGATGCAATATATTTATATCTAAAACAAAATTTAAAGATTGAAGATATAGCCATTTCAGAAGGGTCAGGCCTTTCAAAAACAAATCAAATCTCACCAGAACAAATGTTGAAAATTTTAATAGAATTTATGCCCCACCATTCATTATTGAATAAAAAAGGCCATGATTATTATAAAACCGGAACATTGACTGGGGTTAAAACCAGGGTGGGGTATCTTTTAGGAAAAAACAGCAGACTTTATCCCTATGTAATTATGGTAAATCAAAAGAATAAAGGGTATGCCGAAATTCAAAACAAATTATTAAACATCGTCAGGCAACGATCAAAAAACGAATAACACTCCAAAATCAGTATGCTGTGGCAAGAATAGACATTATGTTTTACAATTTGAATCTCTTAATTGAGTGCTGTCAGGAAGGTGATTCAACATTCCATAGCTCATTGATAAAAACAAGAGCGTTCCCGTATTAAGGATCTGGGTGTCAAAAAGGCCGCCTAAAAAAAGGACAATACAAGAAGAAAAGATAAAATATCCGGTTCTTGTCTGTCTCATTTCCCAGGACCGTTTAAGCATATTCCAAAACAACCAGAAATAAGAGAAAATCCCTATCACCCCATAACTTACACCCATATAAAGAAAATTATTATGCGGATGAGTCACAGAATGGCCCATTGCTCTTGTCGGCTCGGTAATGCTGCCCGTTCCGATACCAATGACGGGATGGTCAATAATAATTTTGACTGCCTCTTTATAAATAAAAGGCCGGGGTAACCTTTGAATATCTTCACCTTTGAAAATCTTCTCTTTATTATTATTAAATATCACAGATGTTGTTTTTATTATTCCCCTGACAGTTGGAGAGAGCAAAAGAGAAAAAACAAGGATTATACTGGCTATAATCTTTATTTTAAAAGAAAATTGATGCATTAAATTATTGGCAACCAGTGGCGAAAGAAGAGCAAAAATCAAATATCCGGTCCTGCCGATCGAAACAGCTACGTGGAAAGATAAAAGAAGAATGATGAGCGACATAATCACTTTGCCTTTAGTAGATGTCACATTTTTAAAGGCAAATGAGGCGGTCAAAATACCAATCATTAAATACATGTTGATAAGCGTATGAACGATTCCAAATCCCAATTGTGATTCTGTAATAGGAGCCATTATCCCAAAAAATTGTATCGCGGCAAGCAATGCACCAAGACAAAGCCCGGCCCACAAGCATTTGATTAAAATCAAACTTCTTTTTTCATTAAATGTAACGCTGGCTGTCAAAATGACTGCGATCCAATATTTTGTTTTTTCAGCATAATC
>JAAEKY010000901.1 GCA_024227235.1 Desulfobacteraceae bacterium
AAGAAATAGGAAAGCAATACTATTTATCAAAAACCATTTACTCTTCATTTAAGTACCATCTTTTCAGCCAGATAATGTAACCACCCGGCTTGAGCTGCATTAATCATATACTGTTGGTTTATCTTTTTAAAATGGATAATATCTATCCCTTCTTCCTGTTTAGCTAGATCGCTGGCGGCTTGTTCGCTGTCTATTGCTAAAAACTCAGTTCCCATTGGTCCCATGACTTCCGATCCGGTTACAAAAAAGGTGTTGTTGGCTTCAAGCCAGCTCTCTTTTAAATAATCCTTAAAATAAATCTTAGAGACTAGTTTAGACTGTATTCCTAATTTTTTGGGAAAAAACAGATAAATCAACAGTCCTATGGCACTGTCAAATGCTTCATAACTACCGTCTTTAAAGACGATTTGACAATTGAATTTTGGATAAAGGGCAGGATACATCCCGCATAATGGGCACTCCTTGTGAGCTTCGATTTTTATGGGCTGAGATGAAGCTAAGCTTGTAAAGCCGAACAAAGTTATCAGGGCAAAGATTATTGCATAGCTTTTCATATTAATCTCCCTGTTTTCATATAATAGGTAACAAAAGGCAGAA
>JAAEKY010000902.1 GCA_024227235.1 Desulfobacteraceae bacterium
GATATGGTTAAATATTTATGTCATTTTGTCTCCAAAAAATAAATCACATGGAGGCTATGGGGAGTTGGATTATTGGGATAGGACGAAACACATTCCAGACTTAAACGATTTGGGAAGTATGGAGTACAACAAATTTACAAAGTAATACAGCTTTCTTTTTTTTATGTATCCATCTCGATGCTCAAGATATCTGTAATCAAAATGATTTTCATAAGTCATATCCAAGATTTTAAAACCAGCCCTGGTGCAAAAGTTCGAAATCTCACCAGCCGTATATTCCCGAAAGCGTTTCGTGAGAAGGGGCGTGTCCAAATTGGGTTTGTTGTGATTTTGTCCGGTCAACATCTGTAGGCGCCTAAAAAAGGCCATTGCATTCGGTGTTTGAAAAATAATCACACCTTGGTCATTTAAAACGGTTTTTATAAATTTTAAAACATTGAGAAAAGATGTTTGTAAGTACTCTAAATCCTCGGTGGTGGTGGCGATTATCTGCATGATATTATTTTCAGACAGATTTTTTCAGAATAACAACAATGTCATATTATATCAGCATAATAGATACGAGAATACCGTCCAAATGCAGCCACCATGTGTCAACTATATATGACGCCAATAAACATTATTTTATCAAAAATCACTATGAAATAGATAAAATTCATCAAATATTAAAATTTAACGACAAATATAGTTGACACTTTATGCTCCAATAAGCTATTGTCTCGGTAATTGTCATTCAATTACAAAACAATGAGGCAGAGCATGGCTAATACTAAGATTCAATTCCTTGAAAAAGAAAGATTACTTAATCCAAAGCCAGAACGAGTCACAAATCAATTGTTTAAAACTATGGATTTTTTTGATGCAATGGATCTTCCCCAGGTTCGTTATGAAATGCTTCGTGCTGCTAGAATCGAAAAATATACAGTTGCCAAAGCATGCAAATTATTTGGTTTTTCAAGGGAATATTTCTATAAATTAGAAAGGAACTTTAATGCTCGGGGATACTCGGCTTTAATAGGATCACCTAAGGGCCGCCGCCCTCTAATAGCAATTAATCAGGAAATAGTAACCTTTATAGTTCATCAAAAAATAACCAACCCAAAACTAACCGGAGAGAATCTTCGCAAGAAAATTCTCAAACGTTACAAAGTCGACTGTTCACGCCGGACGGTTGAACGGGTCATTGAAAATGCCGGCTTAGGAAAAAGGGGGCCGTCGAAAAGCTGAATTTACGTGTTGACTTCCAGATGTGTCGGCATGAGTCTTTTTATGACAATCATGACATACCACAAGTGCAGTATGAGAAAGTCCGCAAAGCAGTATTAGATCACCGCTGTAATCTCTCTTCTCACAATTATATAAGATTGCAAAAACATGGTGTGGCAGGACTGCTTATTAATCCGGAAGATTCGTTATCCTCCATACCATTGCAGCAATCCCACAGGGTTGCCCCTCGCCAAGGCACAGCATTATACCAAGCTCGTTTATGTGAGGATACTTTTGAATCAATAGCTCTATCACTGGCAGAAGGCGTCGGTGTTTCGGCAACTTCACGGATACAAAAAACTGATAAAAAAACAGTTCTCCGTACTTTGACCAAAGCCGGCAAGCATGCACTAAAAGTCAGCCACTCGTTTCTGTTAAACATGAAGGTCTCTGAATGCCAGCTTGATGAAATGTGGTCTTTTATCGGCAAAAAAGAAAAAAACCTCAGCGTCTTTGAAAAATCGCAGCAAGTTTTTGGTGATGCTTGGATATGGATAGCATTCGATGCTGTCAACAAAATAGTCCTTGCTTATGTTGTTGGGAAACGGACCCTGCCAAACGCAGTAGCTCTTTTAAAAGATGTCAAAAAGAGAACTGTCGGCATCCCTGAGCTCTTTTCATCGGACCAATTAGGTCACTATGCCAATGCGTTATTGCAGGTGTATGGGGAAACTGTTCAACCTCGACGGAAGCCGGGGCCAGGGAGACCACCTGGGCCGAGACTCGTCCCTCCAAAGAAATTGAATTATGTCCATGTAGTCAAGCAATACAAGCAGAACCGCGTGTTTAAAGTAACTCACAAGGTCGTCTTTGGAGATCCAGAAAAAATTAAAGCCATCTTAAATAAATCTGTTGTAAGCCGAAAGATCAACACATCCTATGTAGAACGATATAATGGAACCGTCCGCCATATTGATGCTCGTTGTTCACGTAAAACCTATTGCTTTTCAAAAATTAAAAGGAATCATGAGTATCAGCTATCTTTATCCATAGCATATTATCATCTGTGTAGACCTCAGAGGACTTTGACAAAGCGATGCGGAGAACCAACAACACCATTTATGGCAGCTGGTTTAACAGATCACATTTGGAGCATGAAAGAATTGTTAGAATACAAACCATAAAACACATTGCATTTAATAGGGACCACGACCGGTTTCTGGAAATGGCGGATAAAGGTACACTATTTCTGGATGAGATTGGAGAAATCAATTTAAACATGCAGGTGAAATTGCTCCGGGCACTTGATGGCGACGGATTCACTCCTCTTGGAAGCAATATGCCTTCCAAGACGGATATCCGTGTCATTGCCGCCACAAATAAAGATTTGGACGATTATGTTAAAAATGGATTAATTAGATCTGATTTTTTCTACAGGATTAATGTGATTCCAATTCATATTCCTCCGCTTCGAAAAAGGAAAGAAGATATTGCACTATTAATTTATCATTTTTTAAGAAAATTCTGTACTGGTAAGACCTTACCGCACATTCCACCAAACATAATGACTGTATTGGAAAACTATGATTGGCCAGCAGTTCTCAGTGATTCGAAAAGGCTCGTCAATTGTGTCTTTGGAACAACCGATTTGATTTTTACTTCGCAATATATTTACTCAATTTTTGTCAAAATGACACCCAAATCGGTTAGCTATCCCACCAACCATGAAAGACTCTTCAGATTCCCAGAAGTCAGTTTGAATTAAAAATATAATTTCATAAAGCATTGAAATAACAATAAATATTTCGCTAGATTTTTTGTGTGTTTTGTGGTAGTCTCTTTTAAAGATACATTATACGGGGGCTACCAGCTTGGGATCTGGAAAAAAACTCGATTTTTTAAACCTCAGACAAACTGTCTCGGAACGGGTCAATGAAATTACTGACGCCCGTCAAGATGGAAAGATCAAGCATTCCATGCACGATTCTTGTCTGAGTGCCCTTGCCATGATGTATTTTCAAGACTCTTCAATGCTCGAATTTCAAACTCGTCTACAGGAGAATGCACAGCGAAACAATCTGCAGACACTGTTTAAAGTTTCCTCTATTCCCAAAGACAATCAAATGAGGGATATCATTGACAAGATACCTTCTGAACGGCTCTTTCCGATCTTTTCAGATTTTTTCCGTCTACTTCAGCGCGGTAATCAACTGCAAGGCTATCAATTTTTAGATGAAGGTTATATTATTCCAATTGATGGAACACAGTATTTTACATCTGAAAGCATCAACTGCCCTTCCTGTTTAAAAAAAGAACACCGTAATGGCATCACAACCTATTCTCATCAAGCACTCTGCGCTGCCATTGTTCACCCGGATAAACGCCAGGTTTTCCCACTGGCACCGGAACCGATAAAAAATAGTGATGGTTCTAAAAAACAGGATTGTGAAATAAATGCCGGAAAACGGATTTTAAAACAGATACGAAATGATCATCCCAAATTAAAAATTGTTATTACAGCTGATGACCTGTATTCGAAGCAACCATTTATCGAGGCTCTTAAGCAACAAAGAATGTCATTTATTCTAATTGCAAAATCCACTAGTCACAAGGTCTTATTCGAACAAATTCTCCAAAAGGAGGATCTGGATCAAGCCAACCGATTAGAATGGAAAGATGATAGAGGTCTGATCCATAAATATGAATGGATCAATAATCTCTTTTTAAACGGAAATCAGACAGCGCCGGTGATAAATTTTTTCGAATACAGCATTCTCAAAGATGAAGATAGGATCATTTATACCAATAGCTGGGTGACCGATATTCAGGTAAATGTTGATAATGTCAAAAAGCTTGTAAAAGCAGGCCGGGCAAAATGGAAAATTGAAAACGAAAATTTCAATACTCTGAAAAATCAAGGCTATCACGCAGAGCACAACTTCGGGCATGGGAAAAAGAATCTGTCATTCAACTTTTTTCTGTTCATTTTGATGGCCTTTTTCATGCACCAGATTATCGAACTAAGAGACCCTTTATTTAAAAAAGCAAGATGCAAATTCAGTGCGCGTAAAGAATTCTGGAATCAATTACGTTGCACCATCCGGATTCTTGTTTTTGAAAACTGGGAATCGTTGCTATTATTTATCATATCACCGGATACCGAGATCAGGGCACCTTAATAAATTCATAGGATCAAAAAAATATTCGGAAGAAAAACTTATCAACCATCCGTATTGATTCATGGATGGCTTTTGCCTTTTGAAAGAGATTGTTGGCATATTTTGTGGGCATGATAAAAAATTTACAGGCTTTGAGACTGAATTAGCTCATTTCCAGTCGTACTTATACCAAAATGAAGTCGATTGCTATTTTCACAAAACTACTACCGCTTCACTGAGAACTGCTGCTCACGATTCTATTCTTTGGTATTAAATAATTATATTCGAACAGCTAAGTCATAGTTTATCAAATGTAATATGAAAAAATCGGTTGTAATGGTATTGATGGGTTATAAAGTTGAACCAAAAATTCA
>JAAEKY010000903.1 GCA_024227235.1 Desulfobacteraceae bacterium
AGCTGCTCTTTAGTTGTTATATAAAAGGGATGGTATATTGATACTTTGATGTTATCTTCATCAGCAACTTCCCCATATTCTTTTAATTCATTTTTAAATGAGTCCTGATTAAATGCCTCGAATTCAAAATCCTTAAAGTGTTGGTCATAATTCCACCAGTATGGTCTGTTTTTGGTTTTTTTATAATCTTTTTTGGTAACCCACCAGATATTATACATACCAGGAGGTGTGCTTTTTAAATTAATTGAAACTTTATAAAGGTATCCATATTCTTTTAATCCTTCAAGCACCCAAGGAAAAACATTAAGATTGCCAAGCTTTAACGCAAAGCCGTCATCTTCTTTGGCATCAGGGCTGCTCTCACCTTCCCCAAAGGTTTCATCATTTATTTCATAGGGTTTTGATAAGACAACGCTCTCCTTGTCTTTTATGTAATTTTTCCAAATTCTGTCATCATGATAATAGGGAGCTTTCTCTTTTACGCCCCATTTGGCATATCTTAGATGGAATGCTGCCTCACCTCGTTGAAGTTTTTCATCATTGCATAAAATCAGGAGTTCAAGTGTAGCTGACACATCATCATCCCCTTTAATAATGGCAGGGTTGCCAAGAGCAGGGTACAATACAACAGCATCAACATGTTGAAAATGGATATCTTTTATTTCATTTTCTGTATATCTGTGAGCATCAAAAAAATTCTTTTTATGTTTAGGAGGTGTCTGTTTTTTACTTGCCATGATTTCTCCTTGTTTTTCTCATTCCAAGTTCTTTATGTTTAATGTCAATATGCGCGTGTGAGTTTGATGAATAAGTAAAGTCCTCCTTGTCAAGCAGGCAAACTAAATTTCCTCGACTCATTGTAAATTCTTGTTTTTCTTTGATCCTTTCTTCTTTGTTAATCTTTACTTTAAAGGGAACTCCTTCCATTGGCTCTTCAAAGGGATCAATAAAATTTATTGTAACTTTTCCCTGATCTGGTATCACCGGAGTTTCGTCCTGTATGGTCTGAACCAGCGGCGGTTGCAGCAAAGGGCTTGGAGCTGTATTTTTGTTGTTACTTATCATCATATCCTGGGCATGGACTATGCCCTTGCCTTCAACTTCTACTGTGGATGAGCAGGATACAAATTCTGCCTTGTCAGTGATTGTGCCGGAGGA
>JAAEKY010000904.1 GCA_024227235.1 Desulfobacteraceae bacterium
ATGCAACCATTAATGTAGAGCTGATTAACCCCATTGCCATGGAAAAAGAACTTCGGTTTGCGATCAGAGAAGGTGGACGTACCGTAGGCGCCGGTGTTATCGGTGAAATTGTAGAATAAGTTAGGAAGAATACTTTTATCATGTTGAAAACCAAAATTAGGATCAGGCTAAAAGCATATGATCATAAACTCCTTGATCAGTCTTCAGTAGATATTGTAGATACTGCTCGGAAAAGCGGTGCCAGAATTGTAGGCCCGGTACCACTTCCAACACGGATAAACAAGTTTACTGTATTGCGTTCTCCCCACGTGAATAAGAAATCACGTGAGCAGTTTGAAATCAGAACGCATAAAAGAATGATGGATATTCTAGAACCCACCCAGCAGACAGTTGATGCATTGATGAAGCTTGATCTCTCTCCTGGCGTGGATGTTGAAATAAAATTGTAGTTCAAATAGCAGGAACCAAATATGAGTGCATTACTTGGAAAAAAAATCGGAATGACCAATGTGTTTTCCTCAGCTGGAAAGCTCGTTCCTGTTACTGTTGTGCAGGCAGGCCCTTGTGTTGTTACCCAGGTTAAAACAAATGAATCTGATGGGTATAATGCTCTTCAGCTTGGATTTGATGAAAAGCCTGTAGAAAAGTTGAATAAACCTATTGCTGGACATTTGAAAAAAGCGACAGATAAAGGGTTCCGTGTTTTAAGAGAGTTCAGAACCGATGACGTTGAGACCGTAGAGCCTGGCGCAGTAGTCGGAGTCGATGTATTTGCTGTCGGTGATAAAGTAAATATTTCTGGTATTTCAAAAGGTCGCGGTTTTCAGGGAACAATTAAACGACACGGTTTCCATCGTGGTCCTGAAACACATGGTAGCAGGAACCATAGAAAACCAGGGTCGATTGGAAATAGTGCCTGGCCAGGGAAAGTTTTTAAAGGAAAGAAACTCCCGGGTCACATGGGCACAGACAGAAAAACAATAAAGAATTTAACAATTGTAGATATTAAGCCTGAAGATAATCTTCTACTGGTAAAAGGTCCGGTTCCCGGTTTTAAAACTGGGATTTTAGAAGTAAAAAAGGCTTAACATAAAAATAAAGTAAACCATTCGTCTGTAAAAGACGGAAATGCGGCTATGGGTATTGCAAAACATATCGCAGTGATGCATAGCTGATCAAAATTTAATGAGGAAGAATATGGCTGCTGTAGATGTATTAAACAGTGCAGGTGAAAAAGTGTCTGAAGCTCAGCTTCCTGAAGAGATATTCAACACACCCATTAAAAATAGTGTTCTTCACCAGGTTGTTCGTTCCCAGCTCGTTGCAAAACGGGAAGGGACGGCTGCGGTTAAGACCAGGGGTATGGTGAAAGGCAGTACTAAAAAACTTTTCAGACAAAAAGGAACCGGTAACGCGCGTGCTGGTAGTGTTAAATCTCCTTTAAGAAAAGGCGGTGGAGTGATTTTTGGTCCATCCCAGAGATCTTATGCGATAAAGGTGCCTAAAAAAGTAAAAAAACTTGCATTGAAAATGGCATTGAGTTCTAAAATGGAAGATAACACCATTTATGTAATTGATGATTTCAAATTAGAAGCCATTAAGACAAAAGAACTTTCCGCGGTGCTCAATACTTTAGAACTTTCTGACCTATTGATTGTTTCTGATGCAGAAGATACAAATCTTTTGCTTTCATCAAGAAATATTCCAGATGTCAAAGTGATTAAGACCGAGGGTCTCAATGTATATGACATTTTAAAGTTTAAAAACCTTCTTTTGGTAGAAGCGACCATTAAGAATATTGAAGGGAGGTTAAGTTAAGATGAAACAATATGACATTATCAGGGGTCCACTGGTTACAGAAAAAACAACTCTTCAAAAAGAATTGAACAACCAGGTGACAATTAAAGTAGATAAAAGAGCCAACCGGGTTGAAATCAAAGATGCTGTTGAAAAAAGTTTCAATACCAAAGTAAAACAGGTGAGAACCATACAGGTAAAAGGAAAAGTAAAACAGCGCGGCAGAATCATTGGCAAAAGACCAGACTGGAAGAAAGCGATTATTACACTGATGCCAGGACAAAGAATTGATTTTTTTGAAGGTGTTTAAATAGAGAGGCCATACATGTCAACAATAATTAAGACAAAACCGACATCTCCCGGACGACGTTCTCAGGAATACCTTTCTTTTGAAGAGATAACAAAGACTAAGCCTGAAAGACGACTGACTAAAAACATAAATAAACGTGCGGGTCGTAACTCTTACGGAAGAATTACTGCTAAGCATAGAGGTGGCGGAGCAAAAAAGAAGTACCGTATTATTGATTTTAAAAGAGATAAAGATGGTATACCGGCAAAGGTATCAGCTATAGAGTATGATCCGAACAGGAGTGCGAGAATTGCTCTTTTGGTTTATGCTGACGGTGAAAAAAGATATATTTTGGCACCTATGGACGTGAAATTGGGTGACATCCTGGAAACAGGTCCTGATGCTGATATTAAACCAGGAAACTGCATGCCTCTTGAAAATATTCCAACAGGTACAAGAATTCATAATATAGAATTGAAGCAGAACAAAGGTGGTCAGATTGTCAGAAGTGCCGGTGCCTATGGACGACTTATGGCAAAAGAAGATAAATACGCTCAGGTTCTTCTGCCGTCAGGTGAGGTAAGGATGATTCATCTGAAATGCAAAGCAACTGTGGGTAGAGTTGGTAATGAAAAACATGGTGATGTGAAGATTGGTAAAGCCGGTCGAACAAGATGGATGGGTCGAAGACCTTCTGTCCGTGGTGTTGCCATGAACCCTGTTGATCATCCAATGGGCGGCGGTGAGGGACGATCTTCCGGTGGTAGACAGCCTTGTACACCTTGGGGTGTACCTACAAAAGGTTATAAAACCAGGAAGAGCGCTAGAACTGATCAGTATATTGTTAAAAGAAGGACCAAAAGAAAATAGGTAACTAATTATGCCAAGATCATTAAAAAAGGGACCATACATTGCACCTCAACTTTATAAAAAAGTTCAGGAAGCAGGTAATTCCACACGCAACAACGTTATAAAGACCTGGTCACGCAGATCTACTATATTTCCTGAAATGGTCGGAATTACATTTGCTGTACATAATGGGAAAAAATTCATACCTGTTTTTGTTTCAGAAAATATGGTTGGTCATAAGCTGGGTGAGTTTTCACCTACAAGGACATTTTGGGGTCATGCAGGAGATAAAAGAGCTAAAAGATAATCTCTTTGCTAAAAGGATTCCGATTAAAGGATATTGATATGGAAGTTAAAGCAACAACAAGATATACAAGGATTTCACCATTTAAGCTTCGATTGCCTATTGATGAAGTTAAAGGTAAAACTGCTGATCAGGCTTTGACACTTTTAAAGTTTATGCCGCTTAAGGCTGCAGGAATAATTTATAAAACCCTGCAATCAGCTGTTGCAAATGCTGAGCATAACAATGAGCTTGATGTTGATAAACTGGTTGTCAAAAATATTTTTGTTGATCATGGTCCTACCATGAAACGGTTTAGACCGAGAGCCAGGGGAAGAGCGAGCAGAATTTTGAAAAGAAGCAGTCATTTAACAGTAATTGTTGAAGAAATTGACAAATAGGAGGAAATAAGCTTGGGCCAGAAAGTACATCCTACCGGATTAAGATTAGGCATCATCAGGACTTGGGATTCCAGATGGTATGCGGATAAAGAATATGCCTCTTTTGTTGAAGAAGATTTTAAAGTCAGAAAATTTTTGAAAAAGAAACTCTATCATGCGGGTATCTCAAAAATTGAAATAGAACGGTTTTCTAAACAGATTCGACTCAGAGTATTTGCAGCAAGACCTGGTATTATTATTGGGAAAAAGGGATCAGAAATTGCATTGCTTAAACAAGAACTTGAAAAAATGCTGAACCCTGCTGTATTGATAGATATCAAAGAAGTCAGACGCCCTGAAATTGATGCCCAGCTCGTTGCGGAAAATATTGCGCTTCAGTTGGAAAGAAGAATTGCTTTCAGAAGGGCAATGAAAAGAAGTGTTTCTTCTGCTATGCGGTTTGGTGCAAAAGGAATTAAAATTATTTGTGCCGGTCGCTTAGGGGGCGCTGAAATGGCTAGAACTGAGTGGTATAAAGAAGGTCGTATCCCCCTTCATACCTTGCGGGCTGATGTTGATTACGGTTTTACTGAAGCCAGAACTACTTACGGAACCATTGGAATTAAATCCTTTATCTTTAAAGGTGAGGTTTTAAGCCCTGGTGAACAAGCGTTTGCTAAATAGCGGCGACCAAGAAAGATAAAGTTAGGAGAGATAAAAAATGCTTAGTCCAAAAAATGTAAAATTCCGTAAAGAGTTCCGTGGAAGAACAAAGGGGTCACCACAAAGAGGAAATACATTAAGCTTTGGTGATTTCGGCCTCCAGGCAGTTGAATGCGGATATGTTAATGCAAGACAAATTGAAGCAGCAAGGGTCGCCTTAACCCGTCATGCAAAAAGAGCAGGGAAAAGTTGGATTAGATTTTTTCCAGATCATCCAATCACCAAGAAACCTGCAGAGGTCAGAATGGGTAAGGGAAAAGGCGCGACAGACGCTTGGGTTGCAAGAGTGAAACCGGGTAAAATTCTGTATGAGATAGAAGGTGTCACTAGAGAAACTGCGATAGAAGCGATGAAACTTGCCAGTGCTAAACTTTCCGTGAAAACTCGTTTTGTGGAAAGGAGAAAATAAAAATGAAAGCTAGTGAAATTAGAGAAATGGGAGCGGACCAGGTTAAAGAGAAGCTTGTTGATTTAAAAAAAGAGCTTTTTAACCTTCGTTTCCAAAATGATGTAGGGCAGCTTGAAAATACAGCGACACTTTCAAATGTTAAAAAAGATATTGCAAGGCTATATACAATATCCAAAGAAATGAACGTAAACATTAGCTAATTTGCGAAGATACTACTATGGAAAATATTCAAAAAAATAAAAGAGAGCTAATCGGTCTTATCGTATCTGATAAAATGGATAAATCAGTGGTTGTTCAAGTTGAAAGATTCGTACAACATTCGGTTTATAAAAAATACATGAAACGGCATAAAAAATACCATGCACATGATGAAAAAAATGAATGCAGTATTGGTGATACCGTTAAAATTATTGAGACAAGACCTTTGAGCAAGCTGAAACGTTTCAGAATCAGTGAAATTGTTAAAAAAGCTGTTTGATTAAAGGAGTTGAGAAATGATTCAGAGTGAAACTAGATTAACTGTGGCAGACAACTCCGGTGCAAAGGAACTGTACTGCATTAAGGTTCTTGGTGGATCAAGAAGAAGATATGCCAGTATTGGTGATATCATTACTTGTTCTGTCAAGGAAGCCATACCCAATGCAAAGGTCAGAAAAGGGGATATCGTTCAGGCGGTAATAGTCAGAACAAAAAAAGAAATCTCCAGACCAGATGGCTCAATGATCAGATTTGATGATAATTCAGCAGTTATTTTATCAAAGTCAAAAGAACCGGTTGGAACGCGTATCTTTGGTCCGGTGGCAAGAGAGTTAAGGGCAAAAAGATTTATGAAAATCGTCTCTCTGGCACCTGATGTGCTTTAATTATCAGGTTAATGGAGAAAAATTCTTATGGATACTATGAAAATTAGATTAAAAAAAGATGATAAGGTTAAAGTGCTTACCGGTAAAGACAAAGGTAAAATTGGTAAGGTACTCAAAGTTGTCAAAAAGACCAACCGAGTCGTTGTAGAAAATATTAATGTTGTCAAGGTTCATCAGAGACCAACTCAGGCAAACCCACAGGGCGGAATTGTGGATAAGACTATGCCGATTCATATTTCTAATCTTATGATTATGTGCAACTCATGTGTTAAACCAACAAGAATTGAAATGAAACAGTTGGAAGATGGAAAACGGGTCAGAATCTGCAAACAATGTGATCAGCAGATAGATTCTTAAGACCAAAGGCGGAGAGAAATAAATGTCGACTCTTAAGGAAAAATACAATAAAGAGGTTGTACCCCAGCTTAAGGAAACCTTTAATTATACAAACGAATTACAGGTTCCAAAGCTTGAGAAAATTGTTCTAAACATGGGATTAGGGGAAGCGGTTAGAAATCCTAAGATCGTTGAACCGGCAGCCGCAGAACTGGCGTTAATCGCTGGTCAAAAAGCCATAATTACTAGAGCAAAAAAACCAATCGCAAATTTTAAACTTCGTGAGGATCTGCCCATTGGGGCCAAGGTTACCTTGCGGAGAGAAAAAATGTTTGATTTTTTTGACAGGCTTGTAAATATTGCTTTACCACGTGTTAGGGACTTTCGCGGGATATCTGGAAAAGCGTTTGATGGCAGGGGAAATTACACCCTTGGTATTACAGAGCATATTATATTCCCTGAAATTGACTATGATAAGACCGACAGTATTAAAGGTCTTAATATTACAGTTGTAACGACAGCTAAAACTGATGAGGAAGGAAAGGCGCTCCTGAAATTTTTTGGGATGCCTTTCAAGAATTAAGGATCTTAAGGAGGAAAGCTTGGCTAAAAAAGCTTTAATCGTAAAGGCGCAGAGAAAACCTAAGTTTTCAGTACGTTCATATAACAGATGCCCCTTATGCGGTAGACCAAGAGGATTTATTAGAAAAGCTGGTATTTGCAGAATTTGTTTTAGGAGTCTTGCATCAGAAGGCAAGCTTCCAGGTGTTACCAAATCAAGCTGGTAATCTTACAAATTAAACTTATAATATCAGTGGATTTTAAGGAGATTTCAAATGGCAAGTAGTGATCCAATTGCAGACATGCTAACAATCATACGAAATGGTGGAAAAGCAGAGTTTGCCAAAGTGGATATCCCCGGATCAACCATTAAGTTGGACATGGTGCGGGTGCTGAAAGAGCAAGGATATATCAAGGATTTTAAATTCCTCGAAAATGAAACACAAGGCGTGATTCGTGTTTATTTAAAATATGTATCTGAAGGTGTGCCCACAATTTTTGGGATTAAAAGAGTGAGTAAACCCTCATGCAGGGTTTACAGTAAATCAAAATTAATTAAGCCGGTTTTAAATGGCCTGGGTATTTCTATTGTCTCGACATCTAAAGGATTGATGACAGACAAACAGGCTAAAGAAGCGAACGTCGGCGGTGAAATTCTTTGTAACGTATGGTAGTTTTTTTTAGGAGTAAGTTATGTCTAGAATAGGAAAAAAGCCGGTTCAGCTTCCAGATAAGGTTCAGTTTACCCAGAAGGGGGATGTCATTTCAATCAAAGGCCCCAAAGGTAATCTTGAACGTCAATTGCATCCGGCAATCGAACTTGATATTAATGATAAAGTTATCCAAGTTAAAACAGATATTAGTAACAAGAAAAAAGTGGCATTGCAGGGATTATTCAGATCTTTGATCTCCAATATGGTGACAGGTGTTACTACTGGATATGAGAAGAAACTGGTATTGTCCGGCATTGGGTATCGTGCAGAAGCAAAAGGTAAAAGTTTGGTGTTGAATGTAGGATATTCAAATCCTGTTGATTTCCCTCTACCCGATGGAATCCAGGCAAATGTGGAAAAAAATACTCAGATTACTTTGTCAGGTATTGACAAGGAAGTTCTTGGGCAGGCTGCAGCAAACATAAGAGATCTTAGACCACCTGAACCTTACAAAGGTAAGGGCATTATGTATGCCGATGAAAGAATTATCAGAAAAGCTGGTAAGACTGCAGGTAAAGAATAACCTAAAGGTCGCACGTAACCTAAAGGTCACATATAACCTGAAGGTCACACATAAAAAGCAGGAATATAAAGATTATGGCAAATACATCACAAAGGCTTGTAGCAAGGCTTAAAAGAAAAAAAAGAATTAGAAAGAATATTTTTGGTAATCCGGATCGCCCAAGATTGAGTGTATTCAGAAGTTCGAAACATATTTATGCCCAAATTATCGATGATACAAAAGAGACTACATTGGTATCTGCATCAACCCTTGATAAGGAATTTAAAGATACTAAAGTAGAGGGTAAAAAGGTTGACATTGCAAAGGCGGTTGGAAACCTAATCGGCAAGAGAGCTCTTGATAATGGAATTAAGAATGTTGTTCTTGACAGGAATGGATTCTTATATCACGGTCGAATCAAATCACTTTCAGACGGAGCTCGTGAAGCTGGATTGAATTTTTAAATTTTGGAGGGCAAACCCTTGGCAAGACAGCAGATGGAAGATAATGGATTGATTGATAAGGTTGTTAGAATCAATCGTGTTGCAAAAGTTGTAAAAGGTGGCAGGAACTTTACATTTAGTGCCCTAGTCGTTGTGGGAGATGGTGAAGGCAGCGTGGGGTACGGTCTGGGGAAAGCAAAAGAAGTACCTGAAGCAATCAAAAAAGGCATGGAAAAAGCCAAAAGAAATATGGTTAAAGTTTCTTTACTTGATGGAACAGTTCCTTTTGAGATTGTTGGCAGAGCTGGCGCTGGCCGTGTATTGTTAAAACCGGCTTCTCCTGGGACAGGATTAATTGCTGGTGGCGGGATTCGTGCGGTTCTTGAAGCAGTCGGTGTAACCGACATCCTGACGAAATGTATTGGAACACATAACACCCAAAATATAGTCAGAGCAACAATGGCAGGGCTTCAATCACTTTGTACAAAAGAAGAAGTGGCAAAACGTCGTGGTCTTAGACCTGAAGATATATAAGAGGTTGTGAAAATGGCAGATAAAATAAAAATCACACAGATTAAAAGTACAATAGGAAGACCTTCCAAACATGGTCGGATTGTCCGTTCTCTAGGATTGAGAAAAATGCATCAAACTGTTGAGCATACGGCTGACCCTGTCATTCTTGGACAGGTAAAAAAAGTATCTCATCTGGTGAAAGTAGAGGAGGTGTAATATGCAGCTTCATGATTTGGCACCTGCTCCTGGAAGCAGAAAAAATAGAAAAAAAGTAGGTAGAGGCCCAGGTTCAGGAATGGGTAAAACATCCACCAGGGGACATAAAGGCCTTAAGGCACGATCTGGTGGGAATGTAAGACCTGGATTTGAAGGCGGTCAGATGCCAATTTATAGAAGACTTCCTAAAAGAGGTTTCTATAATATATTTAAAACAAAAAATGCTGTTTTAAATGTAAAGGATCTGGACAGATTTGAAGACGGCGCAACTATTGATATTGAAACCTTAAGAGATGCCGGAGTAGTAAAAGGGCAAGTCGATGGTGTTAAAATTCTTGGGTTAGGTGAAACAAAAAAGAAATTTTCCTTAAAGAATATTCTTGTTTCCAAGACGGCCAAAGAAAAAATTGAATCTGCCGGCGGAAGTATAGAATAACATTAATAGAAGTGATGTAAGGAATCCATAAATGATTGAGAACAGCTACCAGAATTTGTTTAAACTTCCTGAACTAAAAAGGAAGATTTTCATCACGCTTGCTTTGCTGTTTGTTTACCGTATTGGTATTCATGTTCCCACACCTGGTGTGAATGGTGAGGCGCTTGCGTCTTTTTTTGCGGCAGCTGAAGGTACTTTATTTTCCATGTTCAATATGTTTTCAGGCGGCGCTTTAGAAAGATTTTCTATCTTTGCATTAGGCATTATGCCTTATATCAGTGCCTCTATTATTTTAGAACTGATGACAGTGGTTGTACCTCACCTTGCGCAATTAAAAAAAGAAGGGGATGCGGGTCGTAAAAAGAAAACTCAGTATACCAGATATGGAACGGTTATTTTAAGTATTATTCAAGGATTTGGTATCAGTGTTGGTCTTGAATCCATGACCGGCGCAGGTAACGTACCCATTGTTCCATATCCCGGCTGGGCTTTTAGGCTTATCACAATCATTACACTGACAGCAGGCACATCATTTATTATGTGGCTGGGTGAGCAGATTACTGAAAGAGGGATCGGGAACGGTATCTCCTTGATCATTTTTGCCGGTATTGTAGCGAATATGCCATCTGCTATGATTAATACTGTAAGGCTTATGACGACGGGCGAAATGGGAGTTTTTGCCATCATTATCCTTATTATCCTTATGGTTGCAGTTATTGCCGCTATCATTTATATGGAGCAGGCACAACGAAGAATACCGGTCCATTATGCTAAACGTGTAGTGGGACGAAAGATGTACGGGGGGCAAACCTCACATCTTCCGTTAAAAATTAATACAGCCGGTGTAATACCCCCAATTTTTGCGTCTTCTATTATAATGTTCCCAACAACCTTGGCGCAATTTATTAATATCCCGATAATGAAAACCGTTGCAGCCATGTTCAGTCCGGGAACCATTTGGTACTATCTTTTGTATGTTGGATTTATTATTTTCTTTTGTTTCTTTTACACAGCCGTACAATTTAATCCAGAAGATGTTGCCGAGAATATGAAAAAAAATGGGGGGTATATCCCAGGTATCAGACCGGGTAAAAGAACAAGTGAATACATAGATAGAGTGTTGACACGAATTACGCTTGGAGGCGCACTTTATGTTTCTGCTGTATGCGTGTTACCCACCTTTTTAATGAGCAAATTTAATATTCCGTTTTATTTTGGGGGCACAGCCTTGTTGATCGTTGTGGGTGTGGCAATTGACACTATTTCTCAGATTGAATCTCACCTGATTACAGGTAATTATGAAGGCTTTTTGGGAAGAGGCGGAACTAAAAGGATAAAAGGCAGATCCTGATTTAAACGGTCCAACATAAAGATAGGAGATTAATAAAATTATGGCAAAAGAAGAACCCATCAAAGTTGACGGGAAAGTACTTGAAACACTACCCAATGCCATGTTCAAAGTTGAGCTTGAAAATAAGCATGTGTTACTTGCGCATATTTCAGGTAAAATGAGAATGCATTTTATTAAGATTTTACCAGGAGATAAGGTAACAGTTGAAATTTCACCGTATGATTTAAGTCGCGGCAGAATTACATATAGATATAAATAGAATATAGATTTTATATATAAAAATATTAGGTTAGGAGTAAATGGATGAAAGTTCGAGCATCTGTAAAAAAAATCTGTAGAGATTGTAAAATAATTAAAAGACGTGGTGTCGTAAGAGTTATTTGTATTAACAAACGTCATAAACAGCGTCAGGGATAGGGGGAAAGAAATTTGGCACGTATTGCAGGAGTAGATTTACCAAGAGATAAGCATGCATGGATAGCTTTAACCTATATCTATGGAATAGGGTGCAGTAGATCAAAGCTCATACTTAAAAAAACAGGTATTGATCCTACTACAAAAGCAAATGACCTGACCGAAGAAGAGGTTAATGAGATCAGAAAAGTCATTGATGCTGAGTTTAAGGTAGAAGGAGAGCTTCGAAGTGAAGTTTCCATGAATATTAAACGGCTCATGGACTTGGGTTGTTACAGAGGCTTGCGTCATCGTAGAGGCCTTCCCTGCCGGGGTCAGAGAACCAGTACAAATGCAAGAACAAGAAAAGGTCCAAAACGGACTGCAGTTAAAAAGAAAAAGTAGGATAATACAAAAGGTACTATAAATTATGGCAAAAAAGTCTAAAAAGAGCTTATCCAAAAAACGGGTAAGAAAAAATATTTCTACTGGCATTGTGCATATTCAATCTACTTTTAATAATACAATCGTCACAATTGCCGATGAAAATGGTAACACCATTTCATGGTCTAGTGCCGGTATGCAGGGATTTAAAGGCTCACGAAAAAGCACACCGTTTGCTGCAAAATTGGTTGCAGAAGATGCTGGCGCAAGAGCCATGGAACACGGTATGAAAAATATCGGTGTATATGTTAAGGGGCCTGGACCAGGTAGAGAATCCGCTTTAAGAGCGTTACATGCACTTGGGTTTACTATATCTATGATTAAAGATGTTACACCGGTTCCCCATAATGGATGCCGTCCGCCAAAAAGAAGAAGAGTATAAAAATACTTGTTTGATAAAGGAGATAAACATTGTCACGTTATAGAGGTTCTGTTTGCCGACAATGCAGACGCGAAAATATGAAGCTTTTTTTGAAAGGCGACCGTTGCTTTTCAGATAAATGCAGTTTTGATAGAAGAGGGTATCCTCCTGGACAGCATGGACAGAGAAGGACTAAAATTTCTGATTATGGGATTCAGCTTAGAGAAAAACAGAAAGTCAGGAGACTTTATGGTATTTCTGAAAAGCAGTTTAGACTTTCTTTTAAAAAAGCGGATAGGCAAAAAGGAATTACAGGTACAAACCTTTTAAGCCTTTTGGAAACACGCCTTGATAATACTGTTTTTAGAATGGGATTTGTTAATTCCAGAAATCAGGGCAGACACTTTGTAAGACACAATCATTTTACTGTGAATGGTAAAAAGGTAAATATCCCGTCTTACCAAGTTAAAAAAGGTGATGTGGTTGAACTTCGAGAAAAATCAAAAAAAATTCAAGCTATTTCAGATTCTTTGGACGCCATAGTCAGACGTGGTATCCCCCAATGGCTTGAAATTATAAAAGAAGATTTTAAAGGCGAGGTTGTCGGCGTTCCGGTTCGTGAAGATATCACACTTCCAATCCAGGAACAATTAATTGTCGAGCTTTACTCAAAATAGACAAACCATTGATGTGGTTTATCCAATTATTTATTCAGGAGATATAAATGTCATCTGAACAACTTGCATACGTGAACTGGCGAGAGATGATCAAGCCGGAAAAGCTTGACGTTACTACAACTTCAACATATGGTAAATTTGTATGTGAACCCCTTGAGAGGGGATTTGGTATCACTATCGGAAACTCTCTGAGGCGTATTATACTTTCATCGATATACGGCGCGGCTATTGTCTCAGTTAAATTTGATGACGCACTTCATGAATATAGTGTAATATCAGAGATTAGAGAAGATGTCTCAGAAATCATTTTAAATTTAAAAGAGCTAAAACTCAAGGTTGATGACACTGAAGACAAGATATTAACCTTGAGTGTCAAGGGTGAAAATGAAGTCACGGGAGCAGATGTTGTCAGCCCGGATGGTAAGGTCGAAATCCTCAATACTAAACAGCATATTGCCACTATTTCCAAGAACGGTTCATTAAATATGGAAATGATTGTCAAAAATGGAAAAGGCTATGCTTTAGCTTCGGCCAATAAAGATGAGGATTCTCCCATAGGAACCATCCCTATTGACAGTGTGTTTTCTCCCATTCAGCGAGTGAAATATGTTGTAGGAACATCCAGAATTGGGCATAAAACTGACTACGATAAGCTAACTCTTGAAGTGTGGACAGATGGATCTGTTACCCCAGACGATTCTGTTGCCTACGCCGCAAAAATTCTTAAAGAGCAAATGAATCCATTTATCAATTTTGATGAGGATTTGGAGCCAGATCATATTGAGGATGCTAAAGATGATGCTGATAAAGGATTTAACGAGAATATTTACAGATCTGTGGACGAGCTTGAATTATCTGTCAGAAGTTCCAATTGTTTGAAAAACGCTAGAATTCATACCATTTATCAATTGGTTCAGAAAACCGACGGCGCGATGCTTAAAACTAAAAACTTTGGTCGAAAATCCTTAAATGAGATAAAGGAAGTCCTCGCTACCATGGAACTTTCATTGGGTATGGATCTTGAAGGTTTTGAACCACCAGAAGACGAGAACAATCAAGAAGGAGAATAGTATTCCATGAAACATAGAAAATCAGTACTAAAATTGAACAGGACCTCCAGCCATAGAAAGGCTATGTTCAGAAACATGGTAACTTCCCTGTTCAAACATGATAAAATTAAAACCACCGAAGCAAAAGCAAAAGGCTTAAGATCTATTGCGGATAAAATGGTAACGCTTGCAAAAAGAGGGGATTTACATGCTAGAAGACAAGCGCTTGCAGTTATTCGAGAAAAAGATGTTGTCCATACATTATTTAATGAAGTATCAGAGAAATTTAATTCAAGACAGGGCGGTTATACCAGAATTATAAAGTTAGGACCCAGAAAAGGGGATGTCGCTTCAATGGTTCAGATCGAATTGATTTTTGATTAAATAGTACTTTTAAAATTTAGCAAAACTTAATCCCTGGCAAGCACGTATTGCCAGGGATTTTTTTATTAAATGGGTATCATGCGTTAGTCCAACCCTTATTTATCCCATGCAAATTTTTATTTCTCGGGATATAGGGCTGTATGGTTGAGAATGAAGATAATAGATTTAAATATATTCTATTGATTCAATTTAGAAAAAGAAAAATTATTGGAAAGGGTTAAGAGGGCAAGGAGAGTAATGAGATACAATTTTAAAAATGATTATACAGAAGGTCTGCACCCGAATATTCTTATGGCCTTATCCCAAACAAACACAGAACAGCAGGAAGGGTATGGCGAGGATTCTTACAGCTGTGAAGCCATAAATATATTGCGGCAAAAAATTCAAAACCCTGATGCGGGTATCCACTTTGTTTCGGGAGGAACTCAAGCCAATGCCGTCATAATAGCTGCTTTATTAAAACCCTATGAATCAGTAATATCAGCAAGTACAGGTCATATTAATGTTCATGAGGCTGGTGCTGTGGAATATACGGGTCATAAGATTAATATTGTTAAAACCTTGGATGGAAAATTATCCTGCGAAAATATTCAAGCCGTATTAGATGAGCATACAGATGAGCATATGGTAAAACCAGGTTTGGTCTATATCTCAAATGCAACGGAAACAGGAACAATATACAATCAAAAGGAATTGGAAAACTTATTTTTATTTTGTAAATCCAACCATCTGCTTTTATATCTGGATGGTGCCCGTATTGGTTGCGCCTTAACTTGTAAAGAAAATGATCTTACTTTACCTGAATTATCCAAGCTCGTTGATGTATTTTATATTGGAGGGACAAAAAATGGGGCTATTCTTGGAGAAGCTGTCATAATTAATAATGATAAATTAAAGACAGAATTTAAATTCCATTTGAAGCAACACGGAGCATTACTTGCAAAATCAAGAATTTTTGGGATTCAATTTGTTGAGTTGTTTAAAGATAATCTTTTTTTCAGGCTGGCAGAACATGCCAACAATATGGCGTTAAAATTAGCTACTGGCATTAGAAAAATGGGATTTCATTTTTTAAACCAGTCGGTTACAAATCAGATTTTTCCAATTTTAAACCATGGTATTATAGATGCACTAAATAAAAAATATGAGTTTTATGTTTGGGAAAATATTGATGATAAAAAAACAGCTATTCGGCTTGTAACCTCATGGGCAACGAAAGAAGAAGCTGTTGATATTTTTATTGAAGACTTGAGGTCTTTTTCTAATTAATTGATTGGCTGCTCATACCCACAACGCTGTAAGCAAATTTTTGAAAGATTGGACCATCTAATTTTTTTGTTAAAACGTCTTGTTTGATCACTTGTAAAGCTTTGAATGGTTTGATTGGTTCTTTATAGGGCCGCCATGTAGTCAGAGCCTCAAAGACATCAACTATGGCTAACACCTTAGATGCTTCAAGCAGCTTTTCGCCGGTTTTCCCTTCAGGATATCCTGATCCATCTATCCGCTCGTGATGTTCACAAGCTGCAATGCGTACACGCTCATCAAAATTTGTATTCTTTAATATTTTCCAACTTATCACCGGGTGTTTTCTGATTGTTCCCATTTCTTTGCCTGTTAATTTTCTGGGAGCCTGGAGCAAATAATTGGGAACGCCAATTTTGCCAACGTCGTGCATGAGCCCGATCAACCCGTAAAGTTTGATATCCTCTTTGCTCAAGCCGGTGAAATGTGCATAGCCCATACAGTACAACATTACATTAATTAAATGTTGTTGAGTTGAATAATCATGAACACAGATTCTTGTTATCGAAGATACAATACTCGGATTATGTAAATAACTGTCAACTATAATTTTTACTGTATCTTTCATCTTTAGTAAAATGTCACTAACAGGTTCAGACAGGGTGACTTGTATTAGATCTTTGAGAATAAGTTTAGCCTTTGAAACATTCACTCTCATTGAACTTTTCAATTTATTGTTTAGTTTGTATTGTTTTCCTTTTATCATCTTCATCTGATCGTCCAATGTGATAAATAATTTTTTGTTAAGAAAATCAGATTTGCGTTTTATTGCAAAAGTATAATCATTTCTGTTTTCTATTAATTTATAGTTGCCAAAATGTTTGGTGAATATATCAAATGATTCGTACTTAGAAAGTATTTTTGGGTCATTGATGATTTCATACATCCTTGTATTTTGATCAACCATTATACTTGTCCTCCCCCCACATATACAAATAAATAGTAAAAAATATGTTATTATCAAGGGTATTTGCAGATTCAATGCCAATAATTGATTATGAATGAAAAGGTCTGTGGAATAAGGGATATAGAGTTTTATAAGAAATAATAATAGGAAATATATTCTATCTGAGTTGTGAAAGAAGAGATTATTACCTAAGACTAAAGTCTTAGATAAATACTAATTAGTTTCTGGCAGATCGCCATAAAATGGCCTGGAAACGATTGGAACACTTATTTTTTTGTACAGGTTATAAATATGTGCTTTCACAGTGCTAAGGCCGATAGATAGATTTAATGCAATTTCTTTATTTGTAAACCCCGAACAGATGAGATCGAGTATCTCATGTTCTCTTGGCGTAAGGCTTCTCTTAAGGGGTTGGTTACGTGAAGTTTTTGTGAATTTTGACCGGGTGATGTGACAGCTTTTGTTAAACTCAATGACCAAGCCCTCTTTTTCTGCACGAATGACTTGTCCTGAAATATCGATGTTAATTAAATTTGAATTAAGCTTTTTTAACTGGTCTAAAGGCAGTACTATGGTTACATCAACATCTGTCCCCATAGACAAAAGGTGTTTGGTCCTTATTAAAGCGCCTCCTGAACTGATGTTTTCAGTTTTAAAACCTTGAAGTTTTGTTTGTTCCCCTTTTTTTTGTACGTTAAGCCTTACAGGTAGCTCAAGAGAGTATCTATTGCTATATCTTTTCTCTTTTTCCTGTGACATGTCACCTTTTGATATTCTGTATAGCGTTTTAGTTAGTAAAAATCATTTGCTTTTTTTAGCCTCATAAAGCCTTTTATCTGCTGCTTTAAGAAGAATTGCCGAAGATGCCATCCCTTTTTCAAATACAGAAGAAAGACCATGACTTAATTTAACATAAAAGGAATCATTATTTACTTTTATGGGTTCATTAACTAATTTTTTTTTTACTCTTTTAATGTAGGTTTCTGCCTGGCTTTTATTGGTGGATGGCAAAATAACAACAAATTCATCACCGGCAAAGCGAGCCACAATATCAGAATCCCGTTTTAAACTGTTCAAGCAATCTGCAGTCTCACATAAAGCGATATCCCCATTGTCATGGCCAAATGTATCGTTGATTGATTTGAAGTCATCTAAGTCTAAAAACAGAACAGTTAGATCAATATGATAGCGTTTCGAACGTTGAAATTCTCTTTCAAGAACTCTTTCCATGACGCCTCTGTTTAAAAGTCCGGTTAAAGGATCATGAAAGGCCATGAATTTTAATTGTTCATGGGCTGTCACATTGGAAAGGCATAAAGATACCTTTAATGCCAGTTGCTCTAATAAAGAGGTATCGATACCTGGCTCAAACCGGTGGATATCTGTATCTGCTTGATTAAAGCTGCCGACAATTTTTCCATCAAGGGTTATCGGTGCGATCGCAATTGACCCAATTTTATAATTTGAGACTTTGGGGAGCATTGGATTGAATCTGCTTAAATCTTCATTAGAAAGTAGAGGTTTTAACCGATTGCTGGTGATATCAGTAAATTCTTTTTTAGATAAGAAAGCGGTAGATGTACTTAACAATTCTGAGTTTTGGATATTATGAAGATACTTTGAGATACTGCTTTCTTCAATAATAGTCAGCCATGTATGTGGGATAGAAAACTTAGAGCCGATTTCTGATAACAGCTCTTCAATAAAATCCTGGAAATTTAAAATGGTAAGAATACTGATTTCTATCTCATGAAATCTTCTAGCAACGATTTCATTATTTTTTAGTCGTTCTAAAAGTGATTTTGGGATCGCCATATGCGTATTTGAATTACTCTCATGTTAACTGCATTTTATTAAAAGTTATTACGAAGGAAAAGTACATAATTATTGTTATTTTAAACTAGGTAGGAATAATTGCAAGCAGATTTTTTTTCAAAGAAATAATAAGGTCTCATATGGCTCGTGTTCATTTCCTTGACTTTGCCATTTTGTTTGAATATTAATGTTGGAGGACAACCAAAATAAAAGGTGGAATCAATATGGAAGTCAGTGTTCGTAATGATCCTTTAGTCAAGTTTGCCGCATTTGTTATAATTGTTGCAGGGATGAAAGCTGCTACTGTTTTAGTTGTCCCTTTTTTATTGGCTACTTTTTTAGCCATCATTTGTGCTCCCCCCCTTTTTTGGATGCAGAGAAAAAAAATTCCAAGTATGGTGGGAATACTTATTTTAATGTTTGGCGTCATTGCAATACAAATACTTTTGGTAACGATTATTTCTTCATCTGTTGCAGATTTTTCAGGCAATATTCCCTTTTACCAGGACCGATTAAAAACGTTAACCTTTGAAAGCTTACAACTCTTATCCAGATACGGTGTAGATCTTGACACCGATAAACTTGTAGAAATGTTCAATCCAAGTCGCATCCTAAAGCTTGTCGCAAATACATTGAATGGGCTGGGCAGCGTCCTGACCAATACCTTTTTTGTTTTTTTAACCTTTATTTTTATCCTGTCAGAAGCGGCAGGGTTCCCCAGTAAAATACGGGCAATACTGAATGATAAACACACAGATCTTGAAAAATATTCTGAAATCACATCCGGTGTGAATAAGTATTTGGGAATTAAAAGTCTTACAAGTATTGCAACGGGTATTACTATTACCATCTGGTTGACAGTCCAGGGAGTTGATTTTCCTGTTATGTGGGGTGTGTTTGCATTTTTATTGAACTATATTCCTAATATTGGTTCTATTATTGCTGCTGTTCCGGCTGTTCTTCTTGCACTTATCCAATTGGGACCCTTGGCTGCAGGACTTTCTGCTCTGGGTTTTTTAATTGTAAATATAATAGTGGGAAGTGTGATTGAACCCAAGGTAATGGGTCAGGGGATCGGGCTTTCTGCTCTGGTTGTATTCTTATCGCTGGCTTTCTGGGGATGGGTACTCGGCCCTGTGGGTATGCTGCTTTCTGTGCCATTGACAATGGCCGTTAAAATTGCTTTGGGTGGAAGGGAATCCACAAAGTGGTTATCTGTATTATTAGGGTCGAACAAGGAAGCCTACAAGCTGCTTAAGGCAAAAAGAGTTGATAAGCTAAAAGCGAAATGAGCTTATTGAACAGATCCGGAAATATTAAATAAAAGAACGCCATCATTAAATTGCGGCCCACCAATGGTAATACTGCTATTATTCTTCAGTAGCACTTGAGTTTGAAAAATAGAACGATCTTTTTTTTTGATATTGATTTGATATCGAATTCTTTTTCCATCCATATCAGATGGTAGGACAACAAGGGTTCTTTCCCCAGGAAGATTTACATGTCCCGCCACATTAAATTTTAGATCCATACTTTGGTCCTTTAAGAGTCTGTAAGAGGTATATTTAAAGACAGATCTAAGTTCAGATACTATTCCTTTTAGCCGGGGATCGAGATGTATGGAAGACGTTGAGGCATGGATGACCTTAACATCAGTTAAGACTCTGTTTTTTGCAAATGCCGGCTGTGAAAAAAAACAAAAACAAAATATTCCTGTAAGTATGACTATTGTTTTTATAAATTTGACCATGACTCCCCTTCTTTATCAGGTTTCAGAAAACCAGATGATGGTGTGTTTTTCTTTTTGAGTTTCAATAATCATAACCGAAGTAAAATCTGTGTCAACAAATTTTACAATCGCACTTGGGCCTGATGGAGAAAATAATCCCCCTTGAAACGTATACAGGCTGATCATCAATATTGCAGCTATAGAAGCAAGTTTCAAGTAAATATTTTTACCAAAGTGCTCAAAAATATTTCCAAACGATTTTTTTTGTGAATTTTTTAAGGTTTGATCAAGATTCTGTTTCAGTTTCACAGGATCAATTTTTAATATCTCTTGATCCACGTGATTATTAAAAACAGTAGAGATGGATGTATATTGATCGTAAAGAAGACTGCAATGGGGGCAATGACTAAGGTGCTTTTCAATTGTTTGATATTTGTCTTGGGGAAGTTCATTGTCAACAAACCTGGACAGATCTTCAGACGTATATTTGGCGCATGTTTTTTCCATAAATTCCCCCTCTTTAATCGCGTGCTTCCAATAACTCTAAAAGTTTTTTTCTCGCAAAATGTAACCGCGAACTGACGGTTCCTTTTTTTATGTTGAGCGTTGTGGCAATTTCATCATATGAAAGACCTTCAAAGGCATTTAACACAAAAACCAATCGTATTTTTTCCGGAAGTGAGCGAACGGATTCCATAAGGTTTTTTTCAAATTGTTTTTCTCTAAATTGCATTTCCGGATTACTCATCTTTTTGTTCTCTTTATACAAGCTTTTGTCAGTTTCTGATCCTATTGAAGTGTGGTGCCACTTAAATCTTCTTTTCCACTTGCGTTTCCAGTTCAGGCAGTGATTTATTGTGATTTTTCTAAGCCAGGTGGCAAGTTTAGCATCTTGCCTGAAGGTTTGAATGTTTTTAAATACGCTGATAAATACATCCTGTACAACCTCCAGGCTATCCTCTCGGTCAAGCGTGATGCCATAGGCAATTTTTAACAGCCTGTCCTGGTAAGTGTTGACAAGAACGTTGAAAGCCCATTGCTGCCCTTTTTTAAGTCTTTCAACAAGATCCTGTTCATCAATGCTATTTGCGTTAGCTTTTAGTTTGTTCACAATAAGTAAAGTATTGCACAAATGGTTTGTTAATATCGTACCCACACTCGTTCTTCCCGATAATAACCTTCTTTTACCATAAATCTTTCATATCTGCCAGAGACCCAATTCCCTTTTCTGCTATAATGGCCGGGATTCCATTTTTTTTCATAAACAGGATCTTCCCATACTTTTTCAATTTCCCAATGCCCACGGCGCTTGTGATGATTTTTTCTGTAATGTTTATACTTACGGCCATGCCTTTTTTTGTATCCAGCATAACGATAATCATCATGATGAGATTGCGATCTGTTATATTGATGAGATTGAGATCTATTATATTGGGGGGCAGAGTTATATTGGGGAGCAGAGTCTTTGTTCATTCCATGATAAATAGCAGTACCCAGTATGGCGACTCCTGTGCCTAAAAGAAAGCCTTCCATAGTTTTCCTATCAGCATGAGCAGATACTGTGGAAAGACAAATCAATAACAGAACCGATAATGTAATTGAAATAATTTTTTTCATGTTTTTATCCTCCATCTTAGTATTAATGAAAAAGCATTTACAAGACATTTGCTTTTCTATTAATAACTGACACCAAAAATTGAAAAACGTTCAAATTATTTCAAATTTTTTTAGAAGAGGTAGATACGCAGAATTATCCACCAATAGATGTCATATGACTGATGGGGATACCTTTTTCCAACTGATCAGATAAACCATGAAATGAAGGTTTTTTTGTCAAAGCAGATAAAATGATTTGTTTTAGTTCATCATCAGATGCACCATTTCGAAGTGGATTGATAATGTCTTTTTCATAATTGTTTAACAGACAGGGGCGCAAAGTTCCCCGTGATGTTAGCCTCAACCGGTTGCAATCATTACAGAAATGAGAGCTAATGGGGGTAATAAAACCGACAATCCCTTTTGCACCAGTGATTTGAAATTTTTTAGCAGGGCCATCACTGGCCCTATGTTTGATAGGGATAAGCTTTCCGAATCTGGATTCGATTTTTTTTACTATTTCCTTAGTCAAGATTTGTTGCTGCTTCTCAACAGCAGAATCTCCCATCGGCATATATTCTATGAATCGGATATGAAACGGGTACTTTAATGTCAGCGCAGAAATATTTTCAATCTCATCCTCGTTAACCCCTCTTAATATAACCGCGTTGACTTTCACGGGTGAAATGCCTAATTCATGGGAGGATAAAATTGCATCCCAGACTTTTTGGAATCGGTCTCTACTTGTGATCTGTGCAAATTTATCAGGGTCCAGAGTGTCAAGGCTGAAATTGAGACGTTTAATCCCAAAAGAGATCAATTTTTTTATTTTTTCCCTGTTCAGTAATGCGCCATTAGATGTTATAGAAATATCTTTTAAACTTTCAATTGCGCATAATTGTTCTAAGAAAGAAAAAATTCCCTTTCGAACAAAGGGTTCTCCTCCGGTAATCCTGACCTTAGTTATACCCAGGTCACATGCAAGATTTGTAATTCTAAGGATTTCTTCATACCGGGCAATTTTTTTATGCTCAATTACGTTAAATGGTGTAGACGGAACACAATAACGGCATCGAAAGTTACACCGATCTGTAACGGATATGCGCAAATAATTTATGGAGCGATTGCCGGCAATCATGTCTTATTGTTTACTTTCATAATGTGCCAACAGTGAATCTACAAGCCCTTGAATGGTATATTCGTCAGCCTCAATATCCGGCTTGATATCAAGTGACCTTGCCGTGTCGGATGTTATGGGACCAATACTGGCGGTAATAACATTATTTAAGAGTTTTTTTGCGTCTTTATTTTCGAGTAAAGACATAAAATTAGAAACAGTGGAAGAACTGGTAAATGTGACAGCATCGATTCCTTTGTTTTCTAAAAGGTCTATTAATTCATCTTTTCCATTTGTACTCAGCTGTGTTTCGTAAGCGGTAACTTCATCCACATCAGCACCCATCTTGATTAATTCTTCAGGCAGAATAGTTCTGGCCTTTTTTGCTCGTGGAATTAATACTTTTTTGTTTTTGATTTTAACACTTGAAAATGCATCAATTACACTTTCAGCTCTGTAGGTTTTAGGAAGAATATCACTGATAATGCCAAAATCCTGGAGTCGCTCTTTGGTTACAGGGCCGATGCAGGCAAATTTTAAATGCCCCAGTACCCTTACATCTTTACCCATATCAAATAGTGTATCAAAAAAGAATTTAACACCGTTGACGCTCGTAAAGATTAACCAGTCGAACGCATTGATATTTTTAATGGATTCTTTTAAAGGGCCTATGTCTTTTGGCGGTGCAATTTGAATGGTGGGTATTTCGATACAATACGCACCGAGTTTGGAGAGCTTTGATATTAAACTGCTTGCCTGAACGCGAGCTCTTGTAATAACAATTCTTTTGCCGAATAAAGGTCTTTTATCAAACCATGAAAGCTCTTCTCTCAAAGAGACCACATGGCCGATAACAATAATGGCGGGTGATTTAAGTTTTGCCTTTTTTACACGGTCAACAATTGTTTCAAGTGTGCCGGTTATTGTTTGCTGTTTAGCTGTTGTTCCCCACCTGACAAGGGCAATGGGTGTATCAGAAGGTTTTCCATGATCCATCAGATTTTTTACAATATTACCAAGGTTTTTAACTCCCATCAAAAAGACAAGCGTTGCATCGGATTTTGCATAGACATCCCATTGCATGCTCGAATCTTTTTTTTGGGGGTTTTCATGACCTGTAATAAATGACACAAACGAGGTATGATCCCTGTGCGTTACCGGAATTCCAGCATAGGCGGGCGCCGCAATGGCGGACGTAACACCGGGAACCACTTCGTAGGGCACATCATCGCTTAACAGAATCTGGGCCTCTTCACCACCGCGACCAAATACAAAGGGGTCCCCTCCCTTAAGTCTGGCAACATCAAGTCCTTCTTTGGCTTTGTCTACCAATAATAGATTGATTTTGTCCTGGGTAAGGGTATGATCTCCGCCTTTTTTCCCGACATAGATAATTTGAGCATCTTTTTTGGCATAATCCAGCAAAAAGGGTGATGCAAGATAATCATAAACGACGACATCTGCAGCTTCGATACATTCTTTTGCCTTAATCGTTAAAAGGCCTGGATCGCCCGGACCTGCACCAATTAGATATACCGTACCAGTTCTATTCGTCATTTGAATTCAATTGCTCCAATATTTTTTTGCCACCTTTTTCAAGGACCTGATTGGCAAGAGAAAATCCTGCTCTTTCTACCTGATCCAATGAGGAAGTAATTTGTTCTTTTATCAATTCTTTACCATCTTCAGAAGCAACAACTGCAGTGAACACCACATGATCATCCACAATTTTACCAAAACAGGCTACCGGGATATGGCAGGAGCCCTCAATCTGTTTTAAGAATGCACGTTCGCCGGTTACACAGATACGTGATTCATAATGGTCCAGTTTTTTCATGATAGGTGAAACAGCATGATCATTGGCTCTGGTTTCAATACAAAGTGCGCCTTGACCAACCGCCGGTACCATAAGGGTATCATCTAAATATTGGGTAATTTCGTGTGCCTGATCTAACCGTCGAAGGCCTGCTGCTGCAAGCACGATGGCATCATATTCGCCTGATTTTAATTTATTAATTCGAGTATCAAGGTTACCCCGGATGGATTCAATAGTAACATCGGGGCGAACATGTTTGATCTGTGAAGCACGTCTGAGACTCGATGTACCTATTTTTGCCCCTTTTTTATAATCGGCTAACAGAGATTTGTTTTTTGAAATGAGAACATCAAACGGATTTTCTCGCTCAGGGATGGCGCCAATAATTAGACCTTCGGGAAGTTCACCCGGCATATCCTTCATGCTGTGGACAGCAAGATCAATATCATTATTTAAAAGTGCGTTTTCAATTTCCTTAACAAACAATCCTTTACCCCCTACCATGGCAAGGGGTCGGTCTGTAATTCTGTCACCGGTTGTTTTAATAATGTTGAGTTCAACACCAAGTTCAGGAAAAAGATGCTCTATCTCAGATTTAATAAAATTGGCCTGCCAAAGGGCAAGTTGACTTCCTCTGGTGCCAATACATATGTTTTTTTTCATGGAAGCCTATCCAACCCCACAAGAAGAACAACTTGAAGACGCACAGCTGCCGCATGCAGAAGACCCAGCAGATGATTTAACCTGGGTGTCGCCGGAAGGTCCGGCGGATTTTGAAACAAATCCACAGGCAGACATTAATCTTGCCAGATCTTTACTATCGCAAGAGGGGCATTCAGGCTTTGATCCACCCATCACGAGCGTTTCAAAATTGTTACCACAGTCATTACATTTATATTCATAAATTGGCATTTTTTTTCCTCATATCTTTCTAATAAATTTAAACAAACTAATATAATGATTTAATTGAACATTTTCAAGTCAGTATTTTTTAGGTCTGGATAATTTGCCATAAGAAACTTTGCCACAACATTGGGGGGTATATATTTCGTTACAGGCTGATTGCCTTACGTACGCTGGATGGACATTATAACAAATTCTAAGATTCTTACCGCTGACCACCAAAAACTTGGTCATTCTTTCCTCAAACAGTTTGACGGTTTAACCGCTTTGGTCATCAAAAATTTGTAAGCAAAGCGCCATAA
>JAAEKY010000905.1 GCA_024227235.1 Desulfobacteraceae bacterium
ACGCCATATTATTGGGAAATGATTAAAAAAAAAGTCGCCTCCGGGGTCATTCCAGAAACTAATTTTGATTTAATAAAAGAAACTTGCAAAAGAATCAATAAAAGCGATATTTCTATAGACTTTTTAAGAACCCATGCGTTTTATGACCCTGAAAAATTTATTTTTTTAAAAAACTATATGAATGACCTTTTATTTTACTTTTCGACTGCTTTTTCCCCTTATCAATTCGGCTGGGGATCTTTGTTCATAAATAAAGAGAAGATTATCGATGGTGAAAACATCGGTCCCTTTGAAGCGCTTTGTAAAGAAAAGCTGAACAATAAAATTCGAAACACTAATGCAGATATGATTATGATTTTTATCTCTTCTTCTGACCAGGTCGAAGCCGGAAAAATCATGGCCAAGTTTATAAAATTAAATTTTCCTGAAAAGACCCTTGTGGTTATCAGAAATCCTCATGTTGATATTGATAACGACAAATGTTTTGATTATTGTTTTTCAATGGATAATCTGGCTCCTTTTTTTAAACTGACTCAGACGCTTTTCAAAACAACGGGGGATACTGACAATATATTCCCAGATTTTAAAAGCCTGCCTTTAAATGACTATTTAGCGCCGGATACAGTATTACCTGCAAATCTTTCTTTTTTTAAAGACAAAAAATCCTTTATGACATTTTTATCAAACCAGCAAGCTAACATTGATGTCAAAGGATTTGCATTAGAAGGCGACCATCCCGAGATTAAAAACTTATTGAAGAATATAGATGAGAGCCTGTTTTTCAGCACATCAAAATCAATGGACGACAAAGATATTTCAGATAGTTCCAGGAATCAACAGGCGCCTTTTCCATCAAACCTTAAAATGGTGTGCTGGGACAGCCCCAAAAAAAGGACCCCTTTTAAAAGCAAAATCTTATGGGAGCTTTCCAAACAAGGTGTCTGGAATCATGTCAAAATTTCTCAAAAAACTGAGAGTAAACTAAAAAATGATCTGTTTTCATTTATCGCTTCAAACCCAAATATTGCCCACTCCTTTGAAAATCGTGATGCAAAAAACAATTTCAACGAATCCGATAAAACCTGGATTGATTCTAAGTTTCAGTCGTATTCCCACGTTGAGCAATTGCCAGGAAAACCTTTTTGGAAAACACTGGAAGATCCTATATATCAACTGCTTTACCTGAATAAAACCAATAAAAAAGATCTGTTTTGCATGCGCTCTGATCAAAAAAAACCATCACTTATAAAACTTGGCAGCAACATTCAGTTTTATTTTAAAAAGGCGGATGACCTGCCTGATGGATTCCTTGATGAAATCTGCAAAATGGTTGAAGCCGGAGGATCGGTTGACATAAAATATGTTCGCTACAATTTAGAAAGAGCCTATTTAATAGGATATGCAATGGAAAATGGTGTTATTGTTGGAAATTCGAGTCTAAAACATCCCAGGCAAGAATTTATAGAACGGATAAAAAAGACAACCCGATTGGATTTTACACACTTTGTAGAAAGAGGATATACTTCTGTAAGGCCTGAATATAGAGCGCTTGGCGTTGGCGCAAGGCTTCTTGAGGGCCTGACAAAAAGAGCCGGTAATTATAAAATTTTCTCAATCATCAGTGAGGATAACCTGGCCACCCAAAAAATTGCCAAACGAAACAAGACTAAAAAAATTGTTACATATTTCAGCGAAAAAGTGGGAAAAGAATTAGGTGTGTGGATGCCGGAAAAAATGATTGAAGATGACTGGAATTTAAAAAAATGAAAATAGGGATTCTAACGATAAATGATTTTAATTTTCATCCTAACATGCGGTTTCAGCAGGCAGCTGATAAACAGGGTCATCAAATTGTTTTAATTAATCCATATCACTTATTTTCTACTATAAAAAACAATGCATTCGGGTTTTCAATTGATGGTATGACTAAAAAACCAGATATTATTTTACCACGCCAGGGCTCTCCAATGGGAGATTACGGCCTATGCTTTTTACGCCAGTTCACACAGATGGGGATACCCCTTATCAATGGTCTTGAAGGCGTTACTATCACCCGGAGTCAGTATATTACTTTGCAGGCGCTTGCCGCGTCTGGGATTCCTGCTCCATCAACCTGTTTTATTACAGACAAATCCGAATTTCCAAAAGCCGTTGATTTTTTAGGAGGGTATCCTGTTGTCGTCAAACAAGTGGATGGTATGGGTGGCGACGGTGTAATAAAAGTTGATACGCAAGAAGACGTCATACCCTTTTTAAACAAGCATTTAAAAGATAAAAAGGGAATAGTTGTGCAGGAGTTTATACCTCCCCAGGGAAGGATAGATATCCGGCTTCTGGTAATTGGCAATAAGGTTGCAGGTGCTATGAAACTTGAGCCTGGAAAAAAAGATTTCAGGGCCAATATCAATCAAAACGGACACGCAGAAATGATAGAACCGTCACCCCATTGGATTAAATTAGCTGTTGATTCTGCAAAGGCCTGCTGCCTTGAAATAGCAGGTGTTGATATGATAGTAAGAAAAGATGATAATCCAAAAATTATTGAGGTGAACTATTCTCCCGGGTTTAAAGGCCTTGAAGCAGCTACGGGTCTTGATATTGCCAAAGAGATAATTGAATATGCAAGTTCTAATTTAAATAAAAAAAGATAGGCCCCAAATAAGCTATGAAAATATCAAATTTTAAAATCGTTAAAGAAAACGACTATATTAAAGCTGTAGCTTTGGTTCAGTTTGAAGATTGTAAAAGGCCTGACAGCCAAGTCTACATCCAAACATTGAAACAGTATGAAACAGGCTTTAAGGCAAACCCGGATGCTTTCTTGGTTGGATGCCTTTTACCAGCCATTCATCTTGGAGAAAAAAGAATCCATATTGAAGATGAAATCTGCCCTTTTCTAAAAGAGGGACTTGATGTTGCCATGAATATATTAAAAGACTGGACCAAAGGAAAATACAAGCCACTGACTATAGAAGCTAAAACAAGGAGCCAAATCAAAAGAGTTGACCCTTCCAGAGCAGGCATGGTCATGTCTGGCGGTATGGATTCCCTTGCTGCATTAAGACTGAACAGAATGCACTATCCCAAAATTCATCCCGGATATGTGAAAGACTGTTTTTTCCTCCACGGATTTGATATCGGCGGTGTTGTTGAAAGAGGAATGAAATATCCTGTATTTGAAAGGGCAAAAGAGGCGATTGTAAAAATTACTGATGATGCTGGGGCAAAACTCATACCCGTTTATACAAATATCAGGCATTTGTGTGATGAAAGGGTATTATGGCTGAACAGTTTTTTCGGGGCTGTCTTGGCCAGTATGGCCCATTCATTTTCTAACAGAATTGACATGATGTTCATTGGATCTTCTTATGACATCCCCAACCTCCATCCCTGCGGATCACACCCGCTTCTCGACCCTGAGTATTCAAGTTACAACATGAGAATTCGCCACAGAGACTATGAACTATCAAGGCTTGAAAAAATAAAAATTGTTTCCAAATGGGATGTGGCATTTAATAACTTCAGGGTATGCCTTGCCAACGTGCCTGACCGCCTTAACTGCGGTAAATGTGAAAAATGCGTCCGGACCATGACCGAACTGACAGCACTGGATCTTTTACATAAAACACATGCCTTTGTTGAAGATGAAATTATGTCTGAAGATATTGAACAGTTTGATATCACTATACGGGTCAGACCACCCTTTTATTGGCCCATGATTCCATTATTAAGGAAACAAGGAAGGGATGATCTTGCCAATACTATTGAAAAAAAATTAGAGGAAACTGATGAATAAAGTTACGGTTCTTATACCCTTGGTGAACATAGCAGGCGCAATGGTTACCTATTTTTATTTTTCTATTGTTCTTCAATTTAATCAAACCAGTGCTGAAGTCCCGGGGTATATTTCCCCACTTTGTACCATTATTGGTACCGCAGTGCTCTGCGTTATTGGTTTTCTGCTATTCAGACCATCCTCAAAAACTCTGTTTGATATTGCCTTTAATAAAAAAGATATCAAAACCTTTGAAGAAACAGAAATTTACCGCCTTCAATGGAATGCTCTCAAGTTTCCAGTACGTGTAACTTTAATTACCTTTTTAGTCTGGATTCTGGCAGGTTTTATTTTTGGATTTTTAGAGCCCATGATAGTGGCAAAAATTTTCAACACTCCGACACCTGATCTTATCCCCTGTATGAAAAATTTTTTTGGTATCTCTCTTTTGGGCGGTGGCATATCCTCAATGATCCTGTATTTTATCCTGGAAAATTCATGGCGATCCTATATTCCTCATTTTTTCCCCGGCGGTCATTTAAGCAGAGTAAAGCATGTGTTTAAAATTAATGTTCAAAAACGAATTTTAATTGTATTTTTTGGTATCATTCTTATCCCATTACCCATGATGAGTATGACTGTTTATTCTAGTTTCAGACAATTGTATATTACAGACAGCATTTCAAGAAGTGATATCATGTGTTCTCTTGCATGGGAACTTGGATTTATCACTATAGATTCGCTGGCCATTGCCCTGATTCTGGCATATTTTTTATCAAAAAGTATCTCTTTACCTCTTCTTAATATTAAAAAGGCCATAAAAGAGGTTGAGAACAATAACATGGATGCACGGGTAAAAATTCTTTCCAATGATGAGTTAGGAGATGTGGCTGAAGGATTCAATCTGATGATCAACAGCTTAAAAGAGAGTCAGAAGGCAAAAGAATCGTTTGGGAAGTATGTCTGCAAGGAAATCCGGGATGAAATTATTGCAGGGAGCCCTTCCCTTGAGGGGGAAATGAAACGGGTAACGCTGTTGTTTTCTGATTTAAGAAATTTTACAGGTCTTGTTGAAAAAAACCATCCCAAACATGTGGTTAAAATTATGAATCAGTATTTCAGCGAAATGACCGAAGCTGTAAAAGCACATAAAGGGCTTATCCTTCAGTATGTGGGGGATGAAATAGAGGCAGTTTTCGGTGCTCCCATCGGGTATGATGACCATCCTGAAATGGCGGTAAAAGCTGCTCTTGAAATGAGGGACAGGCTTGAGCGGTTAAATAAAAAATTAACACTGGATGGTTTTGAACCGTTGGGCCACGGTATCGGTATTCACTCTGGTGCCGTACTTGCCGGTAATATAGGAAGCAAAGAAAGAATGTCTTATGCTTTGGTTGGGGATACAGTTAACTCTGCCTCAAGGATTGAGGGTCTCACCAAGAACTATGGCTGTGATATTATTTTGAGTCAGACCACTCATAACCTTTTAACCGGATCATATGACACACAACAGCTTGCACCTGTAAAAGTAAAGGGCAAAGAGGACGAACTAATCGTCTACAAACTTTTATCCTGAACTGTCAATTATACGAGTTCTCATATTAATGTTCCGAAATATAATATTTTGATTAGTTTCCGGCAGTGTATACGGTAAAAATTTTCACTCATTCTCAAAAATCATCCATGATTTTTTCCGAGGGCAATTCCTTCTCCTGCGGCGTCCTACCGCCCGAAGGAATTAAATCCGTGAAAATCTTTACCATACACACTACCTCTGGCCCACTCCTTTATGCCTTTCAGGATAAAGGAATATATTATTTATAATAAATGCTATAAACAAGCAGGCGGTACGCATAGAAATGGCTTATTTATTTTTCACGAACTTTGCTATGCAGATTGCGGATGGTCCGACTCAAAACTGAACAGATCTGAAGGGCAATTCGCGGATATTCCATGGCAGTTTCCTTGAATTCCTGCTTATGAAGAATAAGGAAGCGGGAGGGAGCAGTCGTACAGATGGTTGCTGATCTTGGGGAATTATCAATCAAGGCCATTTCTCCAAATGACCCCCCCGAAGAGATATGATCTATGATGACTTTTTGGCCATCTGATTTTTCCATTATTACATCTACCTGGCCATCAATCATCAGAAATACAGTTTCACCCACATCGTTCTGCTTGATAACCGTACGATCTTCAGGGTAATCCAGTTCTTTTGTGACAGATGCAATAGCCGCCAGTTCAGCCGCACTAAGGCCTGAAAAGATTTCAATCTCTTTTAAAAGAAGTATTTTCTCGCCCAAAGGAATCTGTGTTGATTGTATTCTCTGGGGATCTGTAGAAGTGCCTTGGTCTTTTTTCAAAATCATTTGTACTTCCTTTAAAATATTTTCATTTAAAGAATTTTCCAACTCGTTCACCAGATCATTCCCTTCGAGAAGATCAGGCTCATCATGTGCCAGGCTTAAGCCCATCAATACATCCACCCAATCCTCAGACGTAACCAGGTTTGAAAAAACGTCTTTACCATCCGAATCGAATTGTGGAATCTTAGCAACTTTTTTCCCATCAGCCAGAGCCACCGAAGGTGATGGGCTTTCCAAAAGTGGAAGCATGGCATTCATAAGTTTTCGATCCATAATATCACTCAAAAGTTCAATAGCATTGGCCCGCTGTCGGGTATCCGAAGAAAAAATCCCTCTCCAGGCGGTCTTCATTTTACCGGTCTGATCATGTATGGCCAGAACCCGAATAATATTTTCAAGTCCCAGTTCCTTTTTCTGCAGGATATGCTCAATGGCCAAATCCCGAAATTTCCCTTGTGGCAATTCCTTAAGATTTTCTCCCATTGCAAGGTAGGCATAGCTATTATTCAGACTATTCTTTGCAAACATTAATACGTCAAATTCCCTGATATCAAGGGTCTCTAAGAGTTCAAAAAGTCCCCTTCGGATTCGGGAGCTTGGCAATCCCAGAGATTCAACAACTAATTTATTATTTTGATATTCAGAATCTTTGATTTTCGTTTTAGCAAACTCATGGATGGTATCTGACGGATCTCCTAAAAGAAGAATCGCTTTTTTAAGAGAAAAATCATCATTGATGTCCAAGGCATCCAGGGTAGCTAATTTTACATCCTTCCTGTCATAAGAAAGGTAAGAAAATATGACAGAATTCAGTTCCCGCGCTCTCAACCTGGACAGCGCTCTGATGATGTCTGGTATGATTGGATCAATGTCATGCTCTGACAAGATGCTCAGAAGGTAATCAATTAATTGTCTGTTACCACTGAGTCCTGCACCGACAATGCCGGATTGCCGCTTATCGATATCCTGGGACCTTAGCCATTTGTCGATCTTTGGACCATATTGATCAGGATCCTGGGAATACAGGCATGCCACTGCAAACCCTCTAACAACAGGATGAGAATTGTTGATATACGGCGTTATATCAACATCTCTTATTGTCTCAAACCCCTGCTGGCTGAAAATTTTCAGGATAGAGATGGTGACTTCTGGTTCGTTTGGATCAAGAACGGGCAAAAGATTTTTTGATTCGGCCTTAAGCGATTCAGGAGAAAGCATTTTAATTAAAGTAATTTTTGTTTTTGCATCCTGATTTTTCAAGTTTTTGTAAATATTTTTATCCAATGCTTGGGTAGAAAAATTTTTTAGCAGTTTTGCATACCATATCGCATCCTTGCCTCTTGCAGCCAGAAATGATTGCTCAAGGTCGGAAAGAATTTTTCCTTCCTTAAAAATCTGGCCCAATTCTTTTTGTTCAAGGCTTTTGATGTCTAGAAGATTATTCGCAATCAAGTCTCGCAGAATTTTTGCATATTTTGATTTCAACACAATGGGAGCTGCCACCCAGGCCAGCATAAAAGGTAGTGCCACAAGGGTTAGATATCTGGGATGAAAGTGGAAATAATTTTCAGAAATAAGGATGAGTCCTGACCCTAAAAAAAGGGCCATTCTAACGACAGTCCCTCTTAAAAATGGGCGGATCATATTCCTATAGGATTCAGGAAAAAGCCCAATCAATATTGAGTTTGCAGGCATATTAATCGTCGTTCGAATAACATTAGTGGACATCCTGGCATACATGGCGGAAAACATATCAAAACGAAACAAAAATGCAAAAAGGGCAATCATATAATTAAAGGGGTGGAACATCAGGGCGACTGGCAACCCCCATCTCCCATAAATTCTGCCAACAAAAAGCAGAATAAAAAGACTTATCATATATAAACCACCCCTAAAATAGCCAAAGAATTGTATCATGGCTGTTTCACTGGCGAACTGGTCATTTATGGCATAATTGAACTGATAGTTCATTATCGGAATGATCACATTAGGCATAAAGGTGAGGACCAATACAATTTTAATGAGTATAGAATCCTTAATCAAGGGCAGGACTTCCTTAAACTCACTAATCATGGAGGGCTTGTCCTTCTTTTCTTTAGCAGTTTTTTCTGGGAAAATCAGGGTTGGATAATTTCTGCCCATTGCCTGCACAACTACAGCACCCATCAGGGTGGTACAAAGATAAAGATATAAAAGGTTATCCAGGTTAAATGTCTTTGCAAAATACGGGGTGCCGAAACTGCCCAGGATAAGCCCGATCACCCCACCTGCCGTCAGCAGAGGGAACAGTCTTTTGGACTGCCGAGTATTAAAAAGATCATTGCACATGTTCCAGAACAACAAGGCCTGAAGCAGTTCAAACTGGCTTTTGAGCATAAATAGTAAAGGATATAAAAGATCAAATCCAAAAGGAATAAGAAGGCGGATAAATGTTACTATTATACCTGAAAAAATAAAAATATAGGATAAGAGTTTAGCCCCGGGTAACTTTCCTAAAAATGCAGTTAGAAGGCCGGTGATAAAAAAAGTCGCAACAGCATTGAGCATATTGACAATGGGCATATACTCCACCCCATACCTTTTTAAAAAAGCAGTCTCCGCATAATTATTTAGAATAATTCCAGAACTTCGGATAATAAATAACAGGACAGCCGTCCATAAAAGCAGACCGACTTCTTCTTCATACAGTTTTAAAAAGCTTAAGAGTTTTTCACGCATTAATCAGCCTCAAGAACCAGCCTGAATCCTGTTGTCTGAAATTTAGCACCCGGATGAGCAAACGTTCTATTTGCACTTCTAAGATGTTTACTGTATTTATACCAGCTCCCCCCCCGCCTGATTCTGGTTTCTCTTTTAATGGTATCAATGTTTGTATGGCTTGATGTGTTTTTGTACCAGCGATATTCATCCGAACACCATTCCCATACATTCCCATGCATGTCATAAAATCCCCATGGATTGGGTTTAAAACTTTTAACAGGAGCAGGCCCATCCTTTTTAAAATTCATGGATTTATAAAAACTAATGCAATCTGGACTTTTTTTGGTATTATTGCTGTACATTGCTTTAGAACAATCAATACCATTTCCCCAAGAATAGACAGTTGTCGTTCCAGCCCGGCATGCATACTCCCATTCTGCTTCTGATGGGAGTCTATAGTTCCCAATATTTGCCTTGTTCAATTTTTTAACATATTTTTGGCAATCAAAAAAAGAAATTTGGGTAACAGGAGAGTTGTCACTTCCCTTTTTACGACTAAATATTTTTTTCCCCATAACAGTTTTCCACTGTTTTACTGTCACTTCAGTTGCCTGTAAATAAAAGGCCTTTGTAATATTAACTTTATGGAGGGCTTCGTCAGTCTCACGAAAAGGTTCTTCAACCGGGCTGCCCATCATGAAAGATCCTGGTTGTACCAGGATGAATTCCATTCCGATACGGTTGGTGATTTTGTCTTCCAATGCCAATACATTATTGGAAAAGAGTGTTGAGAACAGACAACTCAAAACAAAAAAAACAAAGCGCAGTTGAAAAGGTTTCTTCAACCTGAATTTTAACAGTAAATCCATGGATTTCTCGAATATCCTTCTATTGATTATTATAATTAATTTGCGGATTACGATTTTCCAATTTAATTATAATTTTCCCTTATTGTCAAGCAAAACGCCAAGATAGATCGGTCTACAATCATAAAAGAATCGAAAATTAAAAACTTAATTGTTAGACTGATTCATCCATTTTTTGAGAATATCCCGATCTTTTTGATCCATGGAAGTAATCTTTAATCGATTAAATTTTTGACCTTGACCACTTTCAATTGACAGGTTTTTGGCATAAATCTCTTCAAAACAATGGGCTTCTATACAAAAATCAAATTTGAGTTTTATGTCTGTAAATGGTTCAAGTATTGGTTTAATGAATGCGTCTATCGTGTTGTCATCTAATCTTATTGTTTCGCCAACCCTTGGAATCAAATCAATTTTTTTGCCATTAACCGTCCATAGTTGGAAAGGTAATTTAATAGAAAAATGGCTATTTGAAGCGATGGAAGTTTTAAGAGACACTTGAAATTTAGAATTAATAGCAGATACAGAATAGAACACTAAAGGTTTTTTTAATCCTTTCATCATGATATTTTTGGGCGGTTCTGCACTTATTTTTTTAGAGACATGTTTCTGAGTTGATTTACCAATAAGCACTTGGCCACCGATACTGTTGGATTCTATCCTGGCTGCGGTATTGACTGTTGATCCGACAATACCGTATTTCATCCTCAGCTGTGAACCAATATTCCCAACAATTACATTCCCTGTATTTATTCCAATGCCCATCTCAAGGCGGGGATATCCAGATTGTATAATTTCTTCATTAAGGTCTTCTAAGCTGTTTTGCATTTCGATCGCACACGCGATTGCTCGTTCCGGGTCATCTTTTCGGGTTTCCAGTGCACCAAAAACTGCTAATACAGCATCTCCAATAATCTCATCAATTATACCATCATATTTGAGGATAATCTTGGACATTTGCTCAAGATATCGATTCAAAAGCTGAACCATTTCTTCAGGATCCTTTGTTTCAGAAAGGCTGGTAAATCCCCTTAAATCAGACATTAAAACGGTTACTGTCTTCCGTCGCCCCCCAATTTTTTGTCCTTCTGGTGATTCAAGGATTTCATCAACGACCTTACTTGAAATATATCGGCCAAATGTCTCTCGAACAAAATTGACCAACCTCAATCGTTCTTCTGATACTTCAAATATAGTTTTAAGCATTTTTGTTCTAGAGGTCATGATCGTTTTTATCTCATGGGGCGAATCATCGGGGAGCTCTATATGTTCTGCATTCGTCATATCCCCCTGAATTTTTTTATTGGCTTTGGCAATGAGCTCTAAGGGACTAATGATTCTATATGCAAGGAATTTTTTCAGGCTTACCATCATAAAAAGAATAATAATTCCCACAAGGATAACAATTCTTACACCATACCAAAAAAGATCCATAGGGGTTGTGTCTTGTGTGAACCAACGGTAGAAAAGTGAGAAAACAAGCAATACAGCCTCAATAAAAAGGATGCGCCAGAAAACACCCATTAAAAGGATTTCCCTGACGCCTCTATTTTTTTTATTCTCACTCATTGTGTTTAAATAACATAACTTAGGGCTTAGCCCGGATATTTTACGTGTTGAATTTGCTTTAGCCGCAAGTTGCAGAACACGCAGCTGTAATCATTTACCGCAAGTGGGCTGCAGCGTAGCAGATGAAGTGAAGTCAACTCGCCTGAAAGGGGAAAATTGAAATTATCCTGTGACAGTTCGTATTTTGAAATAAGTTTCAAAATCGGAATTAACCTATTGTAATTATAAATAATTTACCGGAAAATGTTCAGTTTTAATAAAATATCCCGGTTAGCTCAAATATGACACACTTTGGGGGCTGAGAGTATTATTTTATCCAGCCTTCATTTCAATAATATTTCCCACAGCCTTGGATTCTAAGTTAACACCGACTCTTAAGGCCTTAAGTCCACGGACTTCCGGCATATCATCCAAATCAAGAGATTCCATATCATCGTGCAGTTTGCCCTTACTCATTAGAAAAGCAATATGCTGTCGGATTTCTCTTCCTTCAGATGGGTCAGAGTAGACGACAGCAATTCTGTTTGGCTGGGTTAACCGCTCATTTTTTCCTTTAATCATTGCCTTATCCAGTCTGGATTTAATAATTTCATGACGGACATCATAGGCCCCATCTACATCAAACCGCTTTTCATCAAAACGGAACCGTATGGAAAGAGGCGTATGGTTAACAAGAATCAAATGGCAGGTATCCAATGGTACCTTAAGTTCAGGTTTTATATTATCAGTATGCCAGGCCAGACCACAAGAAATCATCAGTTGCCATAAGGTCATGTTTTTAATATGAAATGAAGCAAGCCTTTGATTTTCCATCATAGAGGCACCAATATACATCATATAGTCCACACCATCTGTTTGCCGTTTCTCAAAATAGTGTGGAAAATTCTCCTGAATTTGAGAATCTTCTTTGCCTAAATAGGCAGACAATGTTTTATTGAGCCGGGATACGCTTTGCTCGTATTCTTTTCTTTTGTCATAAATCATTCCTGCTACAGGATCCAAAGCCATATTATAATTTTCAATGCTTTTAGCAATTTCAGGACTTAACCCCATCAGATCATCAAACGTAGGGGTAACCTCATTGTTCAAAAAAGAAAACACTGCATTTTCATCTCCGGAGTTCACACCGTTTGAAATATCTTCTATTTTTGTCCCTAACCTGAATTTGTATTCTTTTAACAGTGGCCAGGGTCTTTCCGTGGAAGCAGCAGTCATCACATCAAAAGCCAATGTGAGCTGGCGGGTCAGGTCCTTTTGGATGCCCTTATTCCTTTCAAAAGAAGACCCTCGGATATCTGATTGCCCGTAAAATGGAACCACATTTTTAAAAATTATAGGTTCTATTTCAGATGTTGCGCCCTCTCGAGTCCTTTCCATATGACTCATGGCGGCTTTTTCAAACCGCCATTCAACTGAAGGATGAACCGCTGTACATTTTTCTTTAATAATAGATTGGACAGCTTTTCCAAGCTCATCAATTCCTCGTTTCAATGCCACTGAAAATATAGGGGCTATCTGTTCCAGCAGCATGGCTTCAATAGGACCGAAGTCATTGGGCTTGCAGATAAGGACTTCAAGTAAGCCAATAATCTTGCCTTGATAGGATAGCGGAGAGAGCAACATGGATCTTATCCCTGCGGACACGGCCTGCTGTTCAGCCGGAACCGGATCTGGTTTTTCTCTTAGATCAGCGATCCGAAGCGTCTTTTCCTGCTCAATAGCATTCATCCACACTGAGCCTTGTACCTCATCCAGATTAATATGGTGAGAATTGGAAAAAAGACAATTGATATTTGAATTACAATCATTTTTAATGATCATGACCTGGTCACCCTGTAGCGCGCCTATTCCCACAGCCAGATCCGGGCGTTTGAAGAGCACCTGAAGACGGGATTCCAAAAGTTTAATTCCATCACACGAAAATATGGACTGCTGGTCAATCAAATCTTTTTCAAGGATAGAAACAATCTCAGATTCAGTAACATCCATGGCACGAACGACAGTAAACCCTGTAAATTCAAATTGATCAAGATCAATATATTTTTGTAATACATGAATATCAGTAATATCTTCTTCAATTGCAGACCGATCTTCATCAGACAGATCTTTGGGATTCAAAAGTGCCTTAACATCAACAAACTGAAAATCAGGAACTATCCTGAAGTATCTATCCAAACCTGTTTTTTCATCAGGCACGATCCGTGTGGTTGAATTGTTTAACCCTTCTACATTTATATTGTATATCCGGTCCAGGATCAGCAAATAAATTCTTAAAAGTTTCCCGTCTCTTGCAGATTCAATTTCCTGGCTAAAGCTTCCTTTTAAGAACCGGTCTTCGTCAATAAAAAGTTTCTGAAACTGAGGGGTTGCAAAAAATGGTTCAAAGCTACAAGGCGTGAGTGCACCTGCGATTTCAGTACTATAAGAGGCCGGTGGAAATACTGCACTCATTAATGGTGTTAAGACATCGTAATATTCATTCAGTACGCTGACGTCTTTGATACTTCCCTGGAGTTCAGGATTTTCACTAATTTTTTGTTTTATTTCATTAAACATGTGTGCCATATGGTGGCATTCAGGCACCAGATTTTTTTCCCAGAAATCCAGAAGAGGTTCAAGGCTTACCATCGAATTGATCGGAAAATCAAAGATCTTTTTTCCCATAATCTACCTCCTTGGGTTAGTTGTAATATTATAATCACAAGGAAAATAAAGTCAACTGCAACCTATATCAAGCCTTTTGCAAGATTTTTATATCCTTCAAGCTTGATGTTTTTTAAAATACATTTTTCTTGTATTATATTTGCTGCTGCCAGATTAAGTTGTTTTTGCCGTTCATTTACCCTTACATTAAAACCACAGTTAAATGGGCCTAATTTTAAAGAATTTTCAACGCCATCGTAATCTTCATGTATCTTAGTGAAAGGGTGAGCAAAAAGCCATCTGAGCTGCAGAGTTGTCACAGCATTCTCAGAAAGGGTCGCCATAAAAAATTCAAGATCTTTAAGGTCCTGATCAATAAGATTATTCCAACCGAGTATGACATTTGCATTCACCTTGAAACCATTTTTTTTGCACAATTCAATGGTATCAAAAACCTCATCCATTTTTGTCCCTTTGTTCAAATACTTCCACATTCGGTCTGAAGGATATTCTATTCCGAATCCTAACGTACAATTGGGAATATTCCCATGAAGCTGGGTGATGACTTGCGCTAAGGCATTTGTTTCAGCCTTTGCCGCTCGCATGAAAAATCGATATTCAATATCTTCTGAATTAGGAAGGCTTGGAAGGATGAGCTTTATATGTTCAGGCGTAATAGAACCCGTATTAAGCCTTACGATTCTATGCCCTTTAAATTCAAAATGGTAAAATTCCTGACCCATTTTTTTTCTCTTTCTAAAGTGATTTATGGAATGCTGTGCAATGGAACAAAAAGGGCACTTTTTCCAGTAACATTGATTTTCAAGGGTATATGAAAAATAAATTCGACTGCCCTGAGGTATTTCCTCTGGGATATCTAATTCCCATTTTCCTGAAAAATTGGGAACTCCAAACAGATCTTCTACGCTTTGACCGGTAATAAAAAAATTAGACGGTAAATCCTCTTCCAACTTGAAATGAACCGAGTTCCAATCACTTATGTTTCCAGACCTTTCTGCCGCTACTGGACCGCCGACAATGAATTTAATATCAGGATACTGCTTTGCCCAAACAAATGCCTGATATAGTTGATTGATATAGCTTGCGCTGACATATACTGTGCCTTTTTTAATGGGTAGAGGCCTGTTTTGATATGTTTCCTCTTCATACCATTTATCATTGTCAGCTTCATGTTCTATCCATAAAAAATCACCTTTCTTCTTACAAAGGTCAACCGTATCTGAAAAACCATTACAAAGATCAAACCAACCGCTTTTTGTTTTACTATAAAACTGTATGAATATTGTATCTGCCATTTGAATATACCTGCTATTTGAAAAATGGTAATTTTAAAAAGCCAAGAATACATCAAAAGACCCATTTTGTCTTGGCATTATTTTTCGTCGATGTTATTTTTTTAAAAGTTATGACACTTCCTTTTTTTGTCAAAAAAAAATCACAAAAAAACATTTAAAGTTTTAAAAAATTGACTCAGTAAAGATTTGACAATTAGCAGTGCTTATCATACAAAAGATGGATATTTTATATATATTTCGATAGGAGGACAGCTCTAAAGCGATATGAAAATTGGATTCATAATGGATGATTTACGACAGATTGACCCCACCTGGGAAACGACTTCATTTTTAATGTATGAATGCAATCAAAGAGACCATACGGTTTATTTTTTAGAACCCCATGATGTGTATATCCGTGATAACAAAGTCGTTGCCAGAATGCGAAATATCAGCGTCCGGCCCAATCTTTCAATGGCAGAGTACTGGAAGGCCCTCATTCAATGCCTTGACCAGGAAGAGCTTATTTTCGAAACAGTCACAGACCTTGATGTTCTCTTTTTAAGAAAAGATCCACCAATTATTTATGAAGTCATGGAAATTTTAGGTCCTGTCAATGATAAAGTGTTCATGATTAACAGCATCTTAGGTCAACTTAACGGCAACAGCAAAGTCTATATTCTAAATTTTCCTGAAATAATTCCGGACACACATGTATCAAGAGATCCTAGACGCCTTAAAAAAATCATTGATGATTTTGGCGGTGATATGGTCATAAAACCACTTCAGGGACATGGGGGACACGGGGTCATCAAAGTAAGTAACCGGGATCAGGAAAATTTAAGCTCTCTGATCAATTATTATGTCAGAGCGGGAAAACCTTATCCGGAAAGACGCCCCATCATGGTTCAAGAATATTTGAAGAATGTAAAAGAGAATGGGGATGTTAGAATTCTTTTGCTCAACGGAGAGATTTTAGGTGCCATGTCTAGAAAGGCTCTCCCTGGGGATTTCAGGACCAATGTCCATGCAGGGGCGAGTGCTTTTAAGCATATTATAACCCCGGCGCAAAAAGAAATCTGTGAAAAAATAAAACCCAAGCTGATAAAGGATGGTTTATATTTTGTAGGAATTGATATCATTGGGGATAAACTGGTTGAAATCAATTGTGTGAGCCCAGGTGGCGTCCCCAGGATTAACTTGTTTGATAATTTAAAACTTGAATCAAAGGTGGTAGATTTCATTGAAAAAAAAATTGTTGAATCAAAATAAAACTAACCTTTTTGCCATATCCTTTTTCCAGGCTGTTTCTCTTATTGGGTTAATGGTTATTTTTGCTGCTACTCTCTCTTCCTGTCAAAAAAAGGAAACAAGCACTCTCCTGAAAATAGGGCTTCCTGAAGAACCTAAATCTTTGAATATCTGGTTAGCCAGTGATTCAAATTCTCGCAAAATACTGAACCTGATATATCAGCCCCTCTATAGGCGTGATCCAATCACTCTTAAAATTATCCCCTGGCTGGCGAAAGAAGATCCCGTATTCAACAAAGAAGAATTGTCCTACACAGTCAAGCTCAGGCAGGCCAAATGGTCTGATGGGTCTGAATTCACAAGTGAAGACGTTTTATTTACAAAAAAACTGTTCTTTGATTTTAAGATGCCCAGGTATTACAGCAAATGGAAAGCCATAAAAGAAATTAAAGCTTTGGATAAACATACGATTGTCTTTTATTTAAAGAAACCTTCTGCTATCTTTCTTTCCCGCGTTCTCACAGCACCGATGGTTTCCAAAAAAGAATGGGAACTTATTGCCTCTAAGGCCTTAGAGACAGAAAAACCTTTTAGATCTATTCAGGACCATTTAGTTGAAAAACCTTTGGGAACAGGTCCGTTTACCCTTTTTGAATATAAAAAAGGGGCCTACCTTCATATGAAAAAAAACCCGCATTTTTTCGGCACTGGTAAAAAAATTGTCAATCTTCAACTGGGCCCTTATGTCGATAGCATCTTATTTAAAATTTATGGAACAAGTGATGTGGCTATTCTGGCCATAAAAAAGGGGGATATTGATTACTATTGGTGGGATATTCAACCCGGATATTTAGAGGATTTAAAAAAACAGGGCAATATAAAATTATTCTTAAACAAAAAAAGTGCGCTGTATTATCTGGGATTCAACCTTAGAAAACCGCCCTTTAATAATTTAAAACTCAGACAGGCCATTGCCACCCTGATAAATAAAAAATTTATTTTAACAAGGATTCTTCAAAATTATGGTACGCCCATGCATTCTATTGTACCGTCTGGAAACCATTTTTGGCATAATCCAAATGTTGAAAAATATGGGCATGGACAACTGCCTGAAGTACGGATAAAATCAGCGTATAATATACTTAAAAATGCTGGTTATACCTGGGATACACCACCGGTTGATGAAGAGGGCAACATTGTAAAAGCATCTGATATACGATTACCCTCTGGAGAGTTAATGGGAAAATTTGTAATTCTTACGCCACCTGCTGATTATGATCCTAAAAGAGCTTTTGCCGGAACCATGATACAAGAATGGCTCAGAAGTATGGGAATGCAAGCTTTTGCAAGGCCCATGGCATTTAACTCTTTAATTGATGCAGTAAAAGGCAAAAGAGAATTTGATGCATTTATACTCGGGTATGGTAAGCTTAATCTTGATCCGGATTATTTGCGTGCATTCTTCTATTCAAAAAATGACAGACCCAGAGGATGGAATATGAGTGGATATAAGAATCCTGAATATGACACAATAGCCGATAGCCAAAGAAGCCTTATTGATGTTGAAAAAAGAAAAAAGTTGATCTGGGAAATGCAGGAAATATTGATAGAAGATGTACCTTATATCCCCCTATATAATCCCCATATCATTGAGGCTGTATCCAAAGACAGGTTTAGTGGTTGGCTGGAAAAAGTAGACGGTATTGGAAATATCTGGTCTTTATGCATGGTAAAACCGAATCAATGATTGCTTAAAAAATCCGGGGCGTTAGTAAATGGGAAACCAAAAATTTATTTTCAATAAGCTACTTGAAATATTTATTATATTTTTTGTTATTCTTACATTGCTCTTTTTTTTATTTCGTTTATCTCCTGGAGATCCCATCTCAAAAATTGTCGACCCAATGCTGAGCCCTGAAGATACGCTGCATATGATCGAACAGCTTGGCCTGGATGAACCGGTCCATACACAATATTTTATTTATATTAAAAATTTTTTTTCAGGGAATTTGGGCCATTCGTTTCACTATGGAGAACCGGTTTCAAATATCATCATGGATAAGCTTCCCTGTACGATTTTGCTTTTTACCACATCCACCATCCTGGCTGCTCTGGCAGGAGTCTTCTTAGGAAAAATATCTGCTTGGAAAAAAGGCTCTGGTATTGATAGTTTTTTATCTATATCTGCCCTTATCTGTCACACATTATTTATTCCCTGGTTTGCCCTGCTTCTATTATGGGGATTGGCCTATAAAGTTGGATGGTTCCCATTGGGGGGGATTATTTCTCCGGAATTGTGGATTGAAAATTCTTCAGCATTTATGAAAACGTTGGATGTCATTCACCACATGCTTTTGCCTTTAGGCACTCTTTTTTTTATTCATCTGGGGTCTTATCTATTATTAATGCGCTCCAGCATGTTAAGTGTTTTAAGAGAAGATTACATCATCACAGCAAGGGCAAAAGGATTATCGGAAAGAATCATCCGTGACAAACATGCTGCTAAAAATGCGGCGCTTCCAGTTATTACAAGTGTAGGATTAAGCCTTGCTTTTTCGATTAATGGCGGGGCATTAACAGAGCAGATCTTTACATGGCCGGGGATTGGCAGAGAACTTATTTTTGCTGTCAGCAACAATGACTATCCCCTGGCCCAGGCATGCTTTCTGCTCATTGCAGCAGTCGTTCTAATTGCCAATCTGGTTGTGGATCTTTTGTATGCATATCTGGATCCGAGAATTAGGTATTAAATGGTAAAACTATTTATATGATTAGTAAGTATCACAAAGGACATATCAATGCATAAAAATCATTATCTCAAGCGGTTTCTAAAAGGATGGAAAATCTTTATAAAAAATCCTTTGGGGAAAGCAGGCTTGATTATTTTATTTGTTTTTATGCTAATGGCGCTCGCCAGTTTTTTAGTTCCTCTTTTGGGGCCTATGTATGACCCTATGACAGGTACCGACCCCAATATTAAAGTGTCAACCGGCCCGAGCTTTTCACACTGGATAGGTACCGACAATGTCGGCCGAGATCTGTTTACTCAATTGCTGGAAGGTGCAAAAGTCGCATTTATTGTCGGATTGTCTTCAGCGTTTATCAGTATTGTAATAGGAACCACCATCGGAATGATATCCGGATATGCCGGCGGTTTTATAGATGCGTTTCTCATGCGGATGGCGGACATCATTATGGTGATGCCTTCTTTGGTTATTTTGTTAATTTTAGCCTCAATATTTGGCCAATTTAATATTTGGATTATAGTATTTATTATCGCTATAATGAGATGGCCTGCCGTCTCTCGTATCATCCGTTCTCAAACGCTGTCTTTGAAAAACCGTCCATTTATAGAAGCTTCCAAAGTTGCGGGCGCATCAAATTTTAGAATCATTTTCAGACATATCATGCCCAACGTTCTTCCTCTGGCATTTTTATATATGACATTCAGGGTCACCTCTGCCATTCTTGTTGAAGCGGCCTTATCCTTTCTAGGGTTTGGCGATCCAAGTCAGGTCAGCTGGGGGATGATGCTTCAATGGGTCTGGAAAACAGGTCATATGTTTCAAGCACCATACTGGTTAATGCCTCCGGGTATTTGCATCTCTTTGTTGACATTGGCTTTTTACCTGCTGGGAAGGGCAATGGATGAAGTACTTGATCCTAGATTACGAAAGGAGGGTCAGGCATAATTAATATGGCAATACTTTCTGTAGACAATTTAAGCATAGGATATCAGACCAAAAAAGGGATGCTAAAAGCTGTAAATGATATTTCTTTCAGCATTGAGCAAGGCCGATCTCTTGGATTTGTTGGAGAATCCGGTTGCGGTAAAACGACCATTGGTATGACACTGATGGGACTGTTGCCTGACAATGCATCCATCCTTTCAGGCAACATTAATTTTATGGAAAAAGATCTATGCGACTTTAGTGAGGACCAGTGGAGAAATATTCGGGGTAAAGATGTTGCCATGATTTTCCAGGCGGCAATGAATGCCCTAAATCCTGTTTTCAGGGTGGGAGAACAAATAGCTGAAGCAATTGTTACTCATAACCCTGCTTTTTCAAAAAATGAAGTTAATGACCGGTTAAAAAAACTTTATAATATGGTTGAAATTCCAGAACATCGTATTTCGGATTTCCCACATGAATACAGTGGGGGCATGAAACAAAGGGCCATTATTGCCATGGCGCTAGCATGCAGCCCCAAACTTATTATTGCAGACGAACCGACAACCGCCCTTGATGTTATTGTTCAGGACCAGATATTAAAAGAAATTAAAAAGATACAACAGGCACTGAATATGAGTCTTATCTTTATTTCTCATGATATTGCTGTTGTGGCTGAAGTGTGTGAAGATATCTGTGTCATGTATGCTGGACAAATTATTGAAAAAGGTTCGAAACGAGAAGTCTTTACATCTCCAAAACATCCCTATACAAAAACGTTGCTATCATCCTATTTGAGTCTTGACAGTGATGAGAATATTTTGATTCCCGATATGATGGAAACGCCTGACCTGATTGATGCAAATCCCGGATGCCAATTTTCCTGTAATTGCAATTGCAGGTCAACAGAATGTTCAAAAAATGCACCGGGATGGATTGACATATCAAAAACCCATAAAGCGTTTTGTTGTGAACAAGGATTGAGCAGGACAAATAATGGCTGAAAAACACACACATATTATTGAGCTTAAGGGTATTATCAAAGAGTATCACCCCCAAAAAAGTTTTTTTTCAAAAGGTGAAAATAAGATTGTTGCCCTTAATAATATTAATCTTGGCATCAAAAAAGGAGAAATATTCGGACTCGTTGGCCAAAGCGGCAGTGGCAAAACAACCATGGGAAGACTTCTGGTAAAACTTGAAGAGCCTACGAAAGGAACCATACTTCTAAACAAACGCCCGGTGACACATTTAGCTGGAAAAGCCTTAAACAATTATCGTTCCAGGGTACAAATGATTTTCCAGGATCCTTATCAATCATTAAATCCACACCTTTCAATTTCCGAAACCATTCTTGAGCCCTTAAAAGTACATAAGATTGGAACGATTGTACAAAGGCGAGAAAAGGTTATTCATACCCTCGAAACGGTTGGTCTTCTACCCGGTAAAGATTATTACAACAGATATCCCCATCAATTAAGTGGTGGCCAACGGCAACGCGTTGCCATTGCCAGAGCAATTGTCCTTGAACCTGAATTTGTTGTGGCAGATGAACCCACATCCATGCTGGATGCTACTATTGCTATTCAATTGTTCAAACTTTTGACCCGAATCAGGAAAGAGTTTAATATGACTTTTCTTTTTATCACCCATAATCTTGCCGCTGCCAAATATCTTTGTGACCGCATTGCTGTTATTCATGAAGGCAATATTGTTGAAGTCGATTCGACAAATGAAATTATAGGAAATCCTCAGCATCCGTATACAAAAAAATTGATTCAAGTTCAGCCAGGATTTCATTTTAACCATTTATCATAACTTCAAAATACAATTTCCCTACAAAATATGATCAGATTTCAAGGTCTCAACTATAGAATTCTCAAGATCCTTTCTTGACATCATGATAAGATTTAAATTAAAATTTCAAGGAATAAATAAATCCCGAGGGGAGAAAAAAATGAAATTAAAATATGCTTTCAGTATTTGTTGTTTGTCTTTACTGTTCGTTTCAGTCATTTCTGCAGAATATTATCAATATCTTGATGAAGACGGCATCAAACATTATACAGATGATATTTCCGATATCCCTAAAGACCAAAGGCCGAACCTAAATGTTTATCAAAATGTTCAATCTCCGAAAAAAGAGTCAGAAAAAACTAAAACCATTATAACACCTGAATCCCTAAAAATTCAAAAGAATGATCTGGATAGTGAATATGACTCTCTTGTAACAAAAAAGAAGGGTCTGGATAGTGAATATGACTCTCTTCTTAAAAAAGAACAAGATTTGAATAAAAGAAAAAAGGCGCTTGGTCAAGAAAAATACAATAAAGAAGTCACACGAATAAACGATGAAATAAAACGATATAAAGCAAAGAGCAAAGCATATGAAACGCTTGCTGAACAATATAAAGCAAAGACCAAAGCATATGAAACGCTTGTTGAACAATACAATAAGCAGATACAACCAAAAGAAAAAAAATGACCTTCATAAATCGGAAAATATCGCTTTAAAAAAAATTCACTTCAGGAGGAATGACAGACATGAATAATCGTGTTGTTATAATTGCTACGGATTACCCTACTCATTATGATAAGCATTTCAGGAACAGGCTTGAAAATTTGATGCTCCGCGCGGTAAGGCATAAGGACCGATTTTCGCAAATAGATCTCCCAGACCTTCAGGCCGTTGTTAATAATAACATTTCCCGTTTGCAGCTAAAAATCGAAGGCAAGTACACAGGACTGCTCGACCTGATGAATTATGTCTTGGAAAATAGATCCTTTCCAAAAATCAATCCCCAAAACGCACACAATTACTTGACCCATGCAGAAATGATTACGCTTAACGGTATCTATCTGTATCAATTTCTTTTGCGTAACGGATTTGACACCCATGTCATACAGAATTATTCGCTGGCCGATCTTAAGAAGGTTCTTGATCCCAAGCCTTTGGCTGTATGTATTTCATCTAATTTTATTTATCTGGATGAAATTGGGGATATTGCCAGTGAAATTAAGTCGATTGATCCTGACATCCCAATAATTGCCGGCGGTCTTTTAGTGAAAAAAGTGTTTAATGAAGGATATGGTGTTTTCCCTCAAACCATGAAATGGTTGCAAACCTTCCATGGAAAGGTAGACCAGTTTGTTATTGAATTTAGAGGTGAAGAGACACTGGTTCGCAGCCTTCAAGCACTTCAGAAGAAAAAAGATATTAGCCAGATTCCCAATCTGGCAACATTTAATAAAAACAAGGAACTTGTTTTTACCCGGCGTGAAATCGAAGTTTTAAATATGAATGATTCGTGCGTTGACTGGAATGCGATTCCAGACCAGTATCTGCGAAAAACCGTTCCGGTAACCACTAGCCGGGGGTGTTCTTACCGGTGCAAGTTCTGCACCTGCTGGAAACTGTGCCCTCAAGTTCACTATAAATCCCTTACCGCTCTCAAAAATGAACTCAGACAGATCCAGGAAAAGAATTTTGTTAAGCATGTCAGATTTACGGATGATAACTTTACAGCCAATAAAAACCGATTAAAAAAAGTGCTCCAGATGATTCTTGATGAAGGATTTACATTTACATGGTCTACTTACGCTCGGGCCGGCTCGTTAACCCCTGAAATGGTACCGATGATGGCAGAAGCCGGTTGTGAGTTTGTGAATATGGGAATTGAATCCGGCAGCCAAACGATCCTTGATAATATGGACAAACGTTTGGAAAGAGAGCAGATTATTGATGCGATTAAACGCCTTAACGCAAATGAGATTTATGGCGAAGGCGGATTTATACTGGGGTTTCCAGGAGAAACTATAGACACGTTTGAAGATACTCTTGATCTTGTCAATTCCAGTAGATTACCATTTTTCCAGCCGAATTTATTCTATTTCTCCAAAGAAATGGGAGTGGCCGATGATCAGGATAAATATGGAATTACTGGATTGGCCTTGACCTGGAAGCATAATACTATAGACTCTGCTCAGGCATCAGAGCTTATGGTAAAAATGGTAGACGAGGTTAAATATGGATACCATGAGCCACAGGTCAGTGTCTGGGAAACATTTCGGCTTTTAAGAGGTGAAGGATATTCTTCAAAATCAATTTATAAACTTCTTGGCTATAAATCAGACCTTCGTAAATCTTTTAAAAATAGTGAGGGGCACCCTCCTTTTTCAAATGACATTGAGACAACATTAGACCAATTCAAGGAATTGGTGATTCATGGGAAAGAATAATAATATTTCACCCTACAGATGTATGCAACATTGGGGTTTAGTTTGATGGTTTGATCGATTTTTCCAATGTCCGTATAAAATTAGCGGGTATTGCATATGTTATCCCGGTAGGATCTTTCAGGGCATGTTCTTTTTTACCTTTCACAAACACTTTATTGATAACCCCAATCACCTCTCCTGTGCTAACTTTGTAAACAGGACTCCCACTATTACCTGGATAAGCTGTAGCATCAATCTGAAAAATATCATATGGGTCACTGAGATGACGAATTAATTCCCCGTCGATAATCCTTGCTGTGGGGCTCGGTTTTATCAAGGGGGCAATACTGGAGATTATGCCGGTATGGGTGGTTGGATTTAGTCCTAAAACCAACCCGATTGGATACCCAGTAAAGGCAACCTTGTAGCCTTCTTTCACATTTGATGAATCTGATATCTTTAATGGCGGAAGTGCTTCACCTGCATGCTCTAAAATTGCCAAATCATGGAATTCATCTGTTGCGATAATCTTCGCCTTTATCCCTTTGTCTGGTAAGTTTTTATGAAAAATTCTCAAATAGGCCAGTTTCTTTTTTCCCAGAACGGGTGAAACCACATGATAATTTGTGACAAGTCTTTTACCACCCTTAATGACAAATCCCGTGCCCATGTAACTTGATTTAGGGATATCATTAAAATAGTAGGTACCAACGGCAACAATAGATGGCTTTATGGCTGCGATTA
>JAAEKY010000906.1 GCA_024227235.1 Desulfobacteraceae bacterium
GAATGGTTGGAAATCAGAGAACCTAAAGGGGACGTCAATAGACAATCTCTTAACTTACATCAGTGTGCTGTCGTTGGCGATAAGTTTATGCGAAGACTCGAAGCTGGAGATAAAAATGCACGGAATAAGTGGTCCAAGTTACTCCAAAAACGAAAAGCTACAGGAGAGCCATATATCCTCTTTAAAGGAAATACAAACAAGGCTAATCCAAAAGCTTATAAGTCGAACAGCTTAAAAGTACATATGACTAACATCTGTAGTGAGATCACGTTACACACAGATGAAAACCATAGCTTTATATGTTGCTTGTCTAGCTTAAACCTAGCTAAATATGATGAGTGGAAAAATACTAATATAATACATGACTCGATATGGTTTCTTGACGGTGTGTTAGAAGAGTTTATACAAAAAGCTAAATACAGAAAAGGATTTGAAAACTCTGTAAGATCTGCTGAAAAAGGTAGAGCATTAGGTTTAGGTGTACTTGGATGGCATACATACTTACAAGAAAGAGGTTTACCATTTGAAGGTCTATTAGCACAATATGAAACAAGAAAAATATTCAGTCAAATTAAAATCGAGTCTGAAAGAGCTAGTATGGCTTTGGCAGAGACTTATGGAGAACCTTTGTGGTGTGTTGGAACTGGCTTTCGTAACACTCATCTACGTGCTATTGCTCCTACTGTTAGTAATAGCAAGCTTAGTGGAAATGTGTCACCAGGTATTGAGCCTTGGGCCGCCAATATATTTACCGAGCAAAGTGCTAAAGGTACTTTTATACGTAAAAACCCTACTCTGGAAAAGATCCTCGCAAAAGAAAAACTAAACACAAAAGAAGTATGGGATAAAATCTTAGCTGACGGAGGTTCAGTACAAGATATAGAAGGTTTAAGTGAAGATACGAAAGAAGTATTTAAAACCTTTAAAGAACTTAACCAGTTAGAGTTGGTTAGGCAAGCTGGTATCCGCCAGCAGTATATAGATCAAAGTGTAAGTTTAAACTTAGCTTTCCCTAGTGAAGCAACACCAAAGTGGATTAATAAAGTTCACATGGATGCTTGGCATAAAGGAATTAAAACTTTGTACTATATGCGGACAGAGTCAGTCTTACGTGGCGATATTGCCAATCACGCTATGGAAGACTGTGTTGCTTGTGATGGATAAAAAGAAAAAGGGGACCACGTAAGTGATCCCCTTCTTCGGTTACAGGAACTTTTGGGTATGGTACGCCCAGTTTTATTTTGTTCCTAACATTTCCATCTGCGTCTTGCAGCTTTACCTCTTTCTCCAGTCCAACCTTTTGATCTTGCGCAAAATGATTTTCTACGTTTAGCATCTTTACTACCAGGTTTTACATCACCTGTTACTGCAGTTTTTAATTTGCTACCTGGATTTTTTCTTTTATATTCAGCAACACCTTTAGCAGTCATACCTGCACCTTCTTTAGTAGTTCTAAAGTTTCTACCTTTACCTTTAGTAGTTTTTTTAGGTTCATTACTAGATTTTCTAGATATAGGTTTACAACTTCCTGGACTATAAGGTTCTTTACCTGCTACAGGTTCGTGAGTATCCCAACATCTTCCTTTGTTTAAAGGCGACGAAGTTCTTGATATTCCAAAGTTTTGTTTATACATAATAATTATTTTTTATTCTCCACATTTTTTTGACGGGTCATCAACTCTTCTCCAGTCCTCTTTTTCAAACCAATCACGTAACGTAGCTCCTTTTTTTCTAGCACCTTTAACGTTAGTTTTAGATGATCTTTTATATTTACCTTTAGCTCCAGCTGACTTTTTAGAATTAACAAGTTTTTCTCTTTGTTCTTTGCTCATGCTTCTAATTTTAGAAGCTGGTAAACAAGTTTTAGTTGTGCCTCCACCTTTTTGTTTATGAAGCGGAGTATTGCTTGGTTGTGTGTAAGCCATTACTTTTTACTTTTGTTTCCAAATTTACTAGGTCCTCCTGCTTTAGTACATCTTACTCCCCATCCAGAAGCGTATGCAGATGGCCAAACTTTAAATTTCTTTTTAGCAGCTGTTTTACAAGGTCCACTTATTTTATTTAAAGGTGATGGTACTCCTAACATATTTAAAGCACTTTTATTTCTTTTACGCATTTGATTCCAGCTTTGAGAGTGCATCATATCAGAACTACAATGATTAATTGGAGATGATTTTCTTGAAGGTCCTTTTGCGCTATTTATCACTTTATTTAAATCAGCAACAGCTTTTATTTGTTGGGATTTTTTTCTTAATTTTTTCATCTTAGCGTTTATAAAGTTAGCTTTATCTATTTCTGATTGTGTAGGTTTATGATCAAACTCATGATGATCTTCGTCTACATTTCTAGCCTGTTCTGAAGTTAATATTACTTTACCATCTTTATCTTTAATAGGTTGATAAGAGTTTTTTGTTTTTTTATCTTCGTCCATTTTGTTTATTTTATGATTTTATATACTGTTTTACCAAACTCTTTTTCAGCGAGTAGTTTTCTGTTTCTGTTTTTCTCTACACTTATATAACTAACATGTACCCAAGCTGGATTTTTGTCATCACCAAATTCCCATATGATTTGATCAAAATTACAATGATCACATATCCATTCGTACATCTCTGCGTTAGTTTTATGTCCATAGACGTCATCTAAATCCATTGCCATACCTTTACAATGTTGTGAGCTAGAAGCGCCTCCTATAGCTTTGTTTAATTCTTCTGATCTAAACATGCTATTGATTTTTATTGGCCCACCAACCCATA
>JAAEKY010000907.1 GCA_024227235.1 Desulfobacteraceae bacterium
GGACTTTCCCTGTGAGTCTTAATTTCCCCTCAAAAGTTTACATAACATTAAAATATCAAACCAGGATTTTATTTTTAAAAGATGAGTTTCGGCTAAATCAAAATATCATTAATATACAAGGATTTATAGAAAAAGCGTTGTTGAATTTTGAAATAGGATTTACTCCTATGCCTACTTATAAAGAAGAATGTCTTATTTATAAACAGGTTATAAAATCAAACAAATCATAATCTATTCTCTTAAACTAATCTCTTTAAATATTTTTATTTAACATCCAAAGGCATGGTTTATGCTTTTCATATATTTAAGTATAAATTAAACGAGTAATATTATTTACAAGAAAGACTTGTTCAAATGAAAATCAAACAAATTCAATCAATTAAAGAAATAGTGACCCAATTGCGATTTTGGGATCAGGAAAAAAATTCCTGGGAAAAAAAGTTCTATTTATCATAATTTTAAAGGTGGGATCATGAAAAATATTTGTATGGTTGCCGGAGCATTTATTGAATATCAAATTCTTAAATCTTTAATGAAAGAAATTCAAAAAGACCAATCCACCTACTTAACGGTTATTTCAACCGGGAAACATCAAACACCCCAGATGGATATTACATACAGACGCATTGAAGAAGAGGGGTTTGTCACTGATGAAAAAACCAATATTGTATTCAATGATCAGATAATTTTTCAAAAAAATCGGCCTGTTAATTTTGAACAATTAGAATATGACAAGATTTTTAAACAGCTTAAACCCGATATCATTATTCTTTTTGGAAACCGATATGACACCCTTTCTGCTGCCATTGCAGCTTCTCTAAATGACATCCCCATTGCCCATATTCAAGGGGGAGAATCAGATTTTGGACCCTGGGATGATTCATATGGTTATGGCATCACCAAATTAAGTCATCTGCATTTTACATCTGCAGAAAAATATCACCAGCAGGTCATTCGATTTGGCGAGCATTCAGAAAGGGTTTTTAATGTCGGGTCTCTTCTCATTGAAAAAATCAAATCTCACCCATTTAGAGAGAAGCGTTGTTTCTACAATGATATGGGTCTAAAAAAGACCGATCAATTCTTGTTTATTTCCTATCATCCTGATGCATCTATTGGCTCAAAAAATAGACAAATATTTCAAGAGCTATTGGAAAGTTTGAACGATGATCGACTAAAAAATTTCAAGCTTATTTTCAACAAACCCGAACCAGATGGCTTAGGCAAAATGATTGTTCAAATGATTGATGCTTTTGCTGATGATCATCCAAACAGAACTGTTTCTTTTCCATTTATGAATCTGAACGACTTCAGCTGTGCCTTAAAATATTGTTCTGCGCTTGTTGGCAATTCATCAGAAGGCATGATCATTTCCCCGAGTTTTAAAACACCGGTCATAAATATCGGGAACGTTCAAAAGGATCGGATAAGGTCTAAAAACATGATTGATTGTCATTCTCAAAAACAAGAAATTATCCATGCAATTCAAAATGGTTTATCTGCTGATTTTAGATACCTTATCAAAGATATGCCATCTCCTTTTGAGAAACCATCAACTGCAAAAAAAATAAAAGATACGATTAAAGCGTTTAACCATTCAGATATGTGCAGAAAAGAATTTTTCCTTAATATCGTATAAGATAATAAATCAACGGGATAAAAATAGCGGGAAGCATATTTCCTACTTTCAATTTGTCTTTCCGTATCATGTTCAACCCGATAGCCACAATTAAAAGTCCACCAATAGCAGACATCTGGCTGACAACTGCTGGTATCAATAAGGGTTTTAAAAGCCCTGCCATTAAGGTAATTGCACCTTGATATACTAAAACAGGAACTGCTGAAAAAAGAACCCCTATCCCGAAAGATGCGCTTAAAATAATACTCACAATTCCATCAAGAGTGGACTTGGCAAACAGGGTATCATGATTACCGGTAAGGCCGCTTTCAAGTGAGCCGACAATAGCCATAGAGCCCACACAATATATTAAGGAGGCTGTTACAAATCCTTCGGAAAAACTGGAGGATTTTTTAGAAAATCTTTTTTCAAGAAACTTACCCAGCCGTTCAAGATAATTTTCTATCCCAATGAATTCTCCAATCAAAGATCCTATGGCAAGACTGATAATAATAATTAAAAGGTCATTACAGCCCATGGCACTTTTAAAACCAATGAGGATAACAGAAAGGCCAATGGAGTGCATCACCGTATGGCTATATTTTTCAGGAATTCCATTTTTAAATAAAAGTCCCACAAGGCTGCCTGCAATAATGGTCAGGCAATTTACAAATGTTCCGAGCACGATTCCTCTTTACTCCAATGTTAGGATTGGGTCAGATTCTAAAAAAAAGCGTCTTTAATATAATCCACTCCGTTTTTAAACAGCTGGATACCAATTGTCATCTCCTGGCCAGGCGTTTTGCCCTGTCTTTTAAGGAGTTGTGTTTCACGGGTCCAGTCTGGATGATTTGTGAAGTGATTAAAGGCTTCCGGATGGGGCATTAAACCAAAAATTCGCCCGGTTGGATCACAGATGCCTGCAATATCTTCTATGGAACCATTTGGATTTAGAGGGAATTCACCTTTTGCAGGATTCCCTTTATTGTCTGCATATTGAAAGACAACCTGATGGTTCGCTACAAGGGTATTTATCACACTTAGGTCTGCAATGAATTTTCCCTCTCCATGACGAACTGGATAATCTGCAATGCTGATGTCCTTTGTAAAAACACAAGGACTTTTTACATTGGCAGCCACATGGACCCATTGATCCCTGAAGTTTCCACAATCATTATACGTAACAGAGACACTTCTTTTTGTATAATCATTATCAAGTCCAGGCAAAAGCCCTAAATTAACAAGCGCCTGAAATCCATTACAAATACCGATGATTAGCTTTCCCTGATCCACAAAAGACAATAAATCTGCGCCGATATGATTTTTCATCTTTACTGCCTGGATCACACCGCCCCCATGGTCATCTCCCCAGGAGAATCCACCACCTAAAGCAAGAATATGAAAATCTTCCAGTTTTATTTTTCCGGATATCAGTGCATTAATATGTTCTTTATGGGCTATGGCGCCTGCAAGTTCAAATGCATGGGCTGTTTCATCATCACAGTTCAAGCCAAATCCTGTTAATATCAGTGCGTTAACCTTTTTCATATCATGTCTCCAAAGGTCTTGTTAAATGCCTCGTTAAGTTGGACCGTTGAAAGATTTACCAACGCCTCCTTATCCAGGCCATTAATTTTTAAATTTTCATGCTGATCTGTTATAACACCGACACAGCTTACTGCCATACCATTGAATAATTTTTCAAAACCAGGTCTATTTTCAGCAGATAGGGTCACAATAAATCGCCCTGCAGATTCGGAATACAATAGTGTTTCGTTTAAAAGTTCGCCGCGACTTTTATCGATTGGAAAATCTGTCAAATTGACTTCAAGTCCCAATCCACCCGCCATAGTCATGTAGGACAAATGTACACCAAGTCCCCCCCTTGAAACAGCATGGCAGGAGGCTACAAGTTCATTCTCAATGGCTTTTTGCAATGTGCTATATACGCGTTTAAATTTATCAAAATCAACATGAGGGACATTCAAGCCGGTTTTTTCAAATGCATCGTAATATTCTGATGCGCCAAGTTCATTGGCTGTTTCACCCAATACATACACAAGATCGCCTGCAACCTTTGGATCCATTGATATACATTTTGAAATGTCATCGATAACAGAGGTGGCTGAGAACTGGACCGTTTCAAGGGCAGATACTTTGATACGTTCTCCAAATTCACCTTCCAGATGACCATCCACATACATACTGTCTTTGCCGGATAACAAAGGGATTTCATATTTTTCACAGGTGTCTTTCAATGCCCGGCACGCCCGCACAAGCTGAGCGGCCTTGAATGTTCCATCCGGATTTTTCTTTGGATCATGCTGAATATTTGGCCAGCAAAAATTATCCAGACCGCCTATATGGTCGAAATTACCGCCTACGCTTATCAATTTTCTAACCGCCTCATCAATGGTACATGCCATCATGTGATATGCATCAATTTTCGAATACCAGGGAAGAAGGCTTTGGGAGAAAGCAAGCCCTTTTGAGGAAGACAACACTGGTCTTGTTACACAAGCATCTGACGGGACATTATGGTTAATTCCCACAAGCGGTTTTATAACAGAGCCGCCTTGAACTTCATGATCATACTGACGGATAACCCATTCTTTGGAAGCGATATTCGGGCGTTCAAGCATGCTGAGCAACAATTGATTAAAATCGACAGGGGAGCTTATAACCGGTTCTATTAATCCACGGGTTTGAGGAGACAACCAGACTGCATCAAATTCCCAAGAGGGAAATCCTTTGTCCAAAAGATCCATATCTACATAAGCGCAAGTTTCATCTTTATACTTGATATGCAATTTGCCTGTATCTGTATATTCTCCAATAACTGTACTTTCAACTTCATGCTCTTTTGACAATTCCATGAATCGATCCAGATCTTCCGGTTTAACAGCGATGGTCATTCGCTCCTGGGATTCTGAAATCCAGATTTCCCACATATCAAGGCCTTCATATTTCAACGGTACTTTATCCAGCCATACCTCGCATCCATTAGAGATCATAGCAGATTCGCCAATGGACGAAGAAAGCCCTCCTCCTCCATTATCCGTGATAAAGGGGATGAGACCTTCATCCCGGCAAATCAATAAAAAATCATGCATCTTTTTCTGGGTATACGGGTCACCAATCTGAACATGGCCTGCGGGTGTATTTTCTGAATAGCTTTCTGATGAAGCTGTCACACCATGGATACCATCTTTACCCACCCGGCCTCCACTCATGATAATCAATTCCCCTGGAGACGTCTTCTTTTCATGACTGGGTTCTCCTTTGACCTGGTTCGGCATAATGCCTAAAGCTGTTACAAACACCAGGCTCTTACCCATATATCCCGGGTTAAACAATGTCTGGCCAAAAGTTGTGGGAACACCACTTTTATTGCCGCCATCTTTAACCCCTTCTATTACACCATCCAATAGACGTCTGGGGTGAAGTGGTGGTTTCAACGGCCCATCATAATTAATATCTCCGACACAATATCCAAAACTACCCATGAATAACTTTGATCCAAGTCCAGTTCCCATGGGATCGCGATATACACCAACAATACCGGTTATAGCACCACCATACGCTTCCATATTGGAGGGTGAGTTATGTGTTTCTCCGGTGACCACATAATTGGTTTCATCATTAAACTTACCCACACCAGCATTGTCCCACAATACAGAGACTACCCAGTCTTTTTGTTCCTTAAGCTTTAAAGTCGGTTCCTGAATATAGGTTTTAAACAAGCTTTTTTCAATGACATCTTCATTGGTAGAGGCATCTTTGTAACGAAAAGTTCCCCTGAAAGAATTGTGATTGCAATGATCGCTTCTGGCCTGAGAAATATATTCCAATTCCAAATCAGTTGGTTTGGAAAGCCCTTGAGATTTCCTGGATTCTAACACTGTTGAGTCTAAAAAATATTCGCGAATGACAGGGATATCCCTTGGATTGAGTGCCAGGTTTCTTTCATCGGAAATTTGCGCCAATTGCTCATCAGAATCAATACTGACAATTTCAAAACAGGGTGTATGATCAAGAATAACTTTAGCCGGTTTCACTTTAGCGCCCGTATTCTTATCCCAGTCATCAATATGAAACACCTTAAACTGCTGAATAATACTATTGGATAAAAGCTCGGAGGCCAGTTTCTCAACATCTTCCCGGGACAAGGTATCCCCTTTTAAGCAATAGCGTTTTGATGTATATATGCCTTCATCAGGGCCAAACGATTTTCCCAAATGGTCCTCAATGGCTTCCACGGCAGTAGCACCGGGATTATCTTTTACACCGGGTCTAAATCCAACCCAGATACACCAATCAAAACCGATATCAAGCGGAGATAAACTTGAAACCTGAGTGACAGGATTTGTAAAAATCTCATCTTTTACAATCTTAAGCTGACCTTGATCAAGATCTGATTCAATGGTCACGATATGAATGCACCGCGCCTCTTGAATATTAATTCCAAAATAGGACGCTGCCTTTTTTTTAAGAGAAGATGCTTCAGCATCCCTCAACTCTTTTTTAAGCGCTATTTCAATACAAGAAATCATTTTAACCACCGTTGAAACTTATATAAATTAATTAAACCAACTAATAATTGTCTCTTTATATCTCATGATATCATTATAAAACACAAAAACCATCAGCGTGACCAATATGGCTGCCCCGAATTGAATTAATTTCTCTCGTAATCTGTCACTGACAGTTTTTCCAGTAAGTGCTTCAATACCAAAAAACAGCAAATGTCCGCCATCTAAAACAGGAATCGGGAAAAGATTAATTATACCCAGATTTACAGATAGCAGTGCAATAAACCATACAAAATTGACCATACCCGCTTTTGCCTGTTCACCAGCCATCTGCGCGATCATTATGGGACCGCCTAAATTATTTGCTGAAATACTGCCGCTGATCATTTTTCCAACAGATTGTATGGTTAATTTTACAAGTCCATATGTATCTTTAATCGAATGCCCAAGAGCCTGAAAAGGATTCAGACGTTTATGAAAAGATTCTCCTGAGCCAACAATACCAATGACATATTTTTCTATGTCTTCACCAAATACGTTTTTGCCAGGGGTGAGAGTTGGAGAAAGAACGACACCAATAGTTCTTCCTTCACGCTCGATAATAACATCTAATTGCTCACCATTGCTGGCACTGATAATTTTAGAAATATCTTCAAATGATTCTATTTTGTTTTGATTTATTTCTTTGATCACATCCTGAGGTTTTATCCCAGCAGCCATTGCAGGTGAATTTTCCATAATTTTACCCACGATGGGTTGGCCATAATGAATTCCTGAAAACTGATACAGGAGATAAAAAATAAAAAGGGCCAGAAAAAAATTAAAAAAAGGACCGGCAGCAACTATTAAACTTTTTTTCGATAACGATTTATGGGTAAATGATAATTTTTTATCTTCAGGCTCAAGGGTCGTTCCCGGTTCTTCTCCCACCATTTTTACATAGCCGCCTAGAGGGATGGCGCAGATACAATAAAGAGTACGGCCAAATTTTTTCTTAAAAAGCTTTGGTCCAAACCCTAAAGAAAAAACATCAACCCCCACCCCACATAATCTTGCCACAATAAAGTGACCAAATTCGTGGATAAAAACAAGGATACCAATAACAATAATAAATGCGATGAGAGAGTGTCCCATAAAACCTCACTATTATATCAAAGATTGTGCATTGTCTCTTGCCCAGCAATCGGCTTCAATAATACTAAAAAGATCAGGATTGTCAATCCGTGTATGAAGTGCCATTGTTTTAGAAATGAGTCTGAAAATATCTAAAAAATCAATTCGCTTTTCAAGAAATGCATTAACAGCCACCTCATTGGCTGCATTCATGACGGCGGGCAGAGTACCTTTTTGCTTGCATGCTTCATATGCAAATAAAAGAGAGGGGAATTTTTGTGTATCAGGTGCATCAAATTTAAGGGCACCAAGGGTAGCAAACAAAGGAAAATCCATTTGCAAATCAAGCCGTTCCGGCCCAGAAAGCGCATAAGAAATAGCCCCCTTCATATCGGGTTGGCCCATTTGTGCGATAATACTGCCGTCTTTAAACCCTACCATGGAATGGACAATGCTCTGTGGATGAACGATGACTTCAATTTCTTTATGCGACACATCAAAAAGATGAACTGCTTCAACAATCTCAAGCCCTTTATTCATTAAAGAAGCTGAGTCTATCGTAATTTTATGTCCCATGTTCCAGGTGGGATGATTTAATGCATCTTCCAATGTAATCTGGTCGAATTCATCAAATGACTTTTTTCTAAAAGGACCACCCGAAGCTGTTAAAAATATTTTTTTTAAATCCCTTTTCCTACTGCCTTTAAGGCATTGAAAAATAGCAGAGTGTTCACTGTCAACTGGCAGGATGGGCACATCATTTTCCCGCGCTTTAGCCATGATGATTTCTCCGGCCATGACAAGCGTTTCTTTGTTGGCAAGGGCGATTTGCTTTTTTGACTCAATGGCAGCAAGTGCTGGTTTAAGGCCTGCGGCACCCACCATGGCCAGAAGAACGATATCTGATGTCTTATAAGATGCCGCTTCAATAAATCCTGCCTCACCAAAAAGAATTTCAGGCCGGCATGATCCTTTTAAAGATCGGGACAGTTCCATGGCTTTTTTTTCATTAATAACAGCAACAAGTTCTGGCTTAAATTCTTCAATCTGTTTAGAAAAAGATAAAATATTATTGGCAGCAGTTAATGCCTTTATTTGAAACCGATCAGGATGCATCCTGACAATATCCAAAGCACTGGTACCGATTGAACCTGTGGAGCCTAAGATTGACAAATTTTTCATAAGATAAACACCAGGTAGACATATAAAACTGGGGTGGCTAACAACAACCCGTCTATTCTATCCAACATCCCCCCATGGCCGGGTAGAATCCGACCGGAGTCTTTTATTTTTGACGCCCGCTTCATTGCAGACTCAAACAAGTCACCGATTTGACCGGCAGTAGCAAGTAGAAAAGATCCGGGTATGGTAAGGAATGCTGTGGATAAATCCTTAAAAAAAATAAAACAAAAAATAAAACCGACAACCATGGAAAAGATACCGCCGCCTAAAGATCCTTCAATGGTTTTGTTGGGACTTATATTGGGAGAAAGGGGGCGTTTCCCAAAAAAAGTACCACTATAAAATGCGCCTGTATCATTTGCAAAAATGACGATTAATAACCAGACAATCCAAAGCGTACCCCCCTCTAATTCTTTAATAAATATAAGCAATGACAAAGATACAGGGATATAAACAATGCCTAAAACCTGTTTTGCGATAATGTCGAATATATCATGATTGCTGGCAAAACGTGACAGCACAAAAATGGATAATGCCATCAAATTCATAGCAAGGATTAAAAACAGAACCTCCCAAGACCCAAGGCAGGCGCTGATTATCAGTGCCATTGAAACCGTATAAGAAATGATCGTTATCGCGAAGGAAATGGGGCCTTTTTCATTTCCAAAAATAATTCTTAAATATTCTCTGACGGCAAATATAGCAGCGATAGATATCAATACAGCAAACAAAAGTGTACTGCCTTTGATGAGAATCCATAACACTATGGGAGCAAGTATTAGTGCTGTTATCCATCGCTTGATGTGCTGCATGCCACTTTACCGAACCGTCGGTCCCTTTCCTGATAGTTTTTTAATATATCAATTAACTCTTCTTTTGAAAAATCCGGCCATAGTGTATCAGAAATATAAATTTCAGAATAGGCTGCCTGCCACATTAAAAAATTACTTAGTCTATATTCTCCGCTTGTGCGAATAATCAGATCAGGATCAGGCATGGATTTCGTATAAAGATGATTTGAAATAAGATCCTGAGTAATATCTTTGGGCGCCAATTCTTTTAATTCTATTTTTTTTGCGATTTTTTTTACTGCCGTTGTGATTTCTTCTCTTGATCCATAACTCAAAGCAAGATTCAATAGCAATTTATCATTGTTTCTTGTTGCTTCCATTGTGATATCAATTTCTTTTTTGACATCTTCGGGGAGTTTATATACCTGGCCAATTATATTGAGCTGAATATTATGTTTTAAAAGCGTCTCTTTTTCTGAAACAATAAATTTTTTTAAAAGCATCATTAATGCTTTTACTTCATGTTTCGGTCTTGCCCAGTTTTCAGTGGAAAATGCGTATAAGGTAACCGTACCTATGCCTAATTCTCTGCAGGCAGTCACAATGGTACGGACCGTTTTAGACCCCTGCTCATGCCCTTTGACACGATTCATCAATCTTTTTTTTGCCCATCTACCGTTACCGTCCATTATAATGGCCACATGGGATGGAATTGTTTCAGGATTAAGGGTCACATCCTTTATTGAGTTAGACTTCAAGAATTTCCTTTTCTTTTTCAACAAAAATTTCGTCTAACCGTTTGATATAGCTATCTGTAGAGTCCTGAACCTGTTTTTGCGCCTTAAAGCTGTCATCTTCTGAAATATCCCCATCTTTTTGAAGCTCTTTTAACATTTCATTTGAGTCTCTGCGGATATTTCGAATGGCAACTTTATAATCTTCACAGATCTTGGCCACATTTTTTACAATCTCTTTTCTTCTTTCCTCTGTCAGAGGCGGGATAGATATTCTAATGAGCTTGCCGTCATTTGAAGGTGTCAGGCCAATATTTGCTTTTAAAATGGCCTTTTCAACTTCGTTGATAACACTGACATCCCACGGCTTAACCGTAATCAATCTGCTTTCAGGAATGGAGACGGTTGCCATTTGTGGTAAGGGTGTCTGGGTTCCGTAATAATCGACCAGGACCCCATCAAGTACTGCTTGAGATGCCCTGCCGGTTCGAACTTTTGACATTTCTTTTTCAAACGCTTTTTCAGACTTATGCATTCTGTCTTTAGTTTCTTGGAGCACTTCATTCATCATAGCAATCCACCTTTAAAAATGATTATCTTAAAAGCTCATCAGCATGGGACCAACCCTGTTAAAACTTCCGGTTGGTTTGCAACCCAGCTATTTATTATAAATCCGAGTACCTATCTGGTCACCAGTTACAGCATTAAAAATATTATTTTCTTTATGAAGATCAAACACCTGCACGGGAAGATCATGCTCCATTGCAAGAGAAATAGCTGTCATATCCATGACATGAAGCTGTTTTTCAATCACCCTCATATAAGACAATTCATCAAACATAACTGCATCATCATGCACTAAGGGATCTTTGTCATAGACGCCATCCACCTGAGTGGCTTTAAAAAGAATCTGAGCCCGAATTTCATTGGCTCTTAATACTGCGGCTGTATCTGTCGTAAAATAAGGATTCCCCGTACCCGCAGCAAAAATGACCACCCGACCTTTCTCAAGATGACGAACCGCTTTTTTACGAATAAAAGGTTCTGCAATCCTATCCATCGGTATAGCTGATTGCACCCGTGTCGGGACATCACATCTTTCAAGGGCATCGCAAAGAGCCAGACTGTTAATAACTGTTGCCAGCATACCCATATTATCGGCAGAGGTTCTATCCATACCGGCAGAACTGCCCGCAACACCCCTGAAAATATTACCACCACCGACGACAACGGAAACCTGTACATTCAGTCGGTAAACTTTAGCAACTTCCTCTGCAACATAGTGGATCATTTCCGGGGTAATACCAAAGCCCTGATTTCCCATCAGGGCTTCGCCGCTTAGCTTAATTAAGATTCGATCAAACTCCGACTCTTTGCTCAAGATTTTATTCTCCTATTTGGAAACGTGTAAATCTTCTTATTTGAATATTTTCACCAAGGTTACCAATGGTTTCTTTTAAAATATCTGTAATAGATTTCTGGGGATCTTTCACATATGGCTGGCTCATCAGACAAACGTCTTTGTAAAATTTTTCTACCTTACCTTCAACAATTTTATCAATAATGTTTTCAGGTTTTCCCTCTTCAATCATTTGTGCTTTATATATGTCTCTTTCTTTTTCTACAAGTGTTGCATCGACATCTTCCGGATTCAGGCCGGCAGGATTTGATGCAGCAATATGCATGGCAATATTTTTTGCAAATTGTTTAAAATCTTCTGTTTTAGCAACAAAATCAGATTCGCAATTCACCTCAACAAGAACACCCAGTTTGGCACCGGTATGAATATATGAATAAATAATGCCTTCAGAAGTGGAACGACCAGCTCTTTTAGCAGCTTTAGCCAACCCTTTTTTTCTTAAAAGTTCAATCGCTTTTTCTATATCGCCGTCTGCTTCACCCAGCACTCTTTTACAATCCATTATGCCTGAGCCGGTTGCGGACCGAAGCTCTTTTACCATTGCTGCGGAAATTTCAGCCATTTTTAATACTCCTTATATTTACTCAGTCGCTTCTGTCGTTTCAACTGGTGTTGTTTTTCTTTTAATCTTTTCAACGACCGGTCCATCTGTTCCATCAGACACTGTTTCGATCGCTACTACTTTTTCCTCTGAAAAATGATCTTTTACTTCTTCCTCACTTTTATCAGAATCAGCCTTTTGTTTTTCCTCGTAAAGTGCTCTTCCTTCAATGCAGGCATCTGCGATACGGGAAGCAAAAAGACGAATGGATCTGATGGCATCATCATTGCCCGGAATTATCCAATCAATATCATCAGGATCACAGTTTGTATCTACTAGAGCAATAATAGGAATCCCGAGTCGTTTGCCCTCTTTTACGGCAATGGATTCATTTTTGGGATCAATAACAAAAATGGCACCCGGCAGTCTTTTCATATCACTGATACCGCCAATGGCAAACTCAAGCTTATCTTTTTCTTTGAGCATTTTTGATTGCTCTTTTTTGGGATAATTTTCAAGGGTTCCGTCATTTTCAATCGATTTTAAAAAATGGAACCGGGTAATATTATGCTTAATTGTCTGGAAGTTCGTCAACATGCCGCCAAGCCAACGATTCTGGACATAGAACTGTTCAGCCTTGTTTGCTTCTTCATAGATGGATTCGGATGCCTGTTTTTTTGTACCTACAAAAAGGATATCTTTACCATTGGCAGCCACGTCTCTTATAAAATCATGGGCACTCTTGAACAGTTTAACCGTCTGTTGCAGATCAATAATGTAGATGCCGTTTCGTGCACCAAAGATATACTTTTTCATCTTTGGGTTCCAGCGTTTGGTCTGATGCCCGAAATGGACACCTGCTTCTAAAAGTTCTCTAATTGTAATGTAAGCCATTTGTTCTCCAAAATTAATTAATGGTTTTTTCCACCATCCAGATCATCCTTAAAAATCGACTTTTTTCAAAGCACCTGATTTTCAAGTCCCTGAATGTGCGTTTTTATTACTCAACAAAAAATCCTACTTTATGTATCAAAAAATTAAAAATTAATCAATTGATTTTTTAATTAAGACTACTCTGTTATGATCTGCAAGATCTTTTATAAAATCAATAGATTCATACTGAGGGTATTGCTTTACAATATTGGTTATCCCTTCTTTTTGATCAAACCCTATTTCAAGCAAAATAATGCCGCCGGAAACTAGATAACCATATGCATCCTTTAAAATAGATCTATAACTTTCAAGCCCATCTTTACCACCGTCCAGCGCAAGCATGGGCTCAAATTCACTAATATCCGGTTGTAAATCTTGTATGTCCCTGGTTGGGATATAGGGCGGATTTGAAATAATCAAATCAAATTGCGGCATTTCTTTTAATGATGAAAACCAGGAACTTGAAAAATAATGTATTCGATCTTTAACAATTTTTTGACCATTTTTTTTAGCCATCTCGAGAGCAGTTTTCGAAACATCACTTGCAAAATACAAATGGTCTGGAAAAACCTTGGCCAAAGAGATGATAATTGCCCCTGACCCTGTCCCTAACTCAAGAATAGTTTTGGGACATTTTTTCCCTTGCTGATTTTCTATTATATTTAAGGCTTGCTCAACGATGGTTTCAGTATCTGGTCGGGGGATTAAAACATCTTTACACACTTCAAAATCAGACTCAAAAAAACCTTTTTTTCCTGTAATATAAGCGACAGGCTCGTTTTGAATTCTTCTTTTGATTAATGCTTTAAATTCGGATAATTCGTTTTTTTGCAAGGGACGGTCATGCTGAAGATAGAGATCAAGCCGCTCTATTCCAAGACAATGGGCAAGCAGTATTTCAGCGGTTAATCTGGGACTGTCAGTGGAATAATTTTTAAAATAGGATTCGGTCCAGGAAAGAATCTTGAAGATGGTCCAATCCAATCAACTAATTTCCTTTAACGTCTGTGCCTGATTATATGTTTTAAGCTCATCAATAATTTCCTGGATATTACCTTCCATGATATTATCCAGTTTATATAGCGTAAGGCCGATTCGATGGTCTGTCATTCTGCCCTGTGGGAAATTATACGTCCTGATTCTACCACTTCTATCCCCTGATCCCACCTGGTCTTTTCTTTCTGCAGACCGCTTGCTTTCTTCTTCCCTGATTTTTGCATCCAGGATTCTGGATTTAAGCACACCCATGGCTTTGGCTTTATTTTTATGCTGAGATTTCTCGTCCTGACATGTGGATGTAACGCCGGTTGGAACATGGGTAATTCTGACAGCAGAGTCTGTCGTATTTACAGACTGTCCGCCAGGCCCTGAAGATCTGAACACATCTATTTTTAAATCAGCCGGATTGATATCAATATCGATATCTTCAGCCTCAGGAAGAACCGCCACAGTCACCGCGGATGTATGGACCCTTCCTTGAGCCTCTGTTTCAGGCACACGCTGGACACGATGGGTACCGCTTTCATATTTAAAACTGCTGAAAGCACCCTTTCCTCGCACTAAAGATACGACTTCTTTAAATCCGCCAGAGCTGGAGTTATTTTTCTCAATAATCTCTATGGCCCATTTTTTTGACTCAACATACCGCGAATACATTCTGAACAAGTCCCCGGCGAAAAGACCTGCTTCTTCTCCACCGGTTCCCGCGCGAATTTCAAGAATAATGTTTTTATCATCTCGAGGGTCTTTGGGCATTAAAAGAACATTGATCTTGGATTTTCCTGCCTCAATTTTTGAGTCAAGGCCTGGAATTTCTTCTTTGGCCATGGCCCGAATTTCAGGATCACTGTCTTTTAAAAGCTCTTTTGCTTCCTTGAGCTCCTCTAAAAGACTCTCATACTCCCTGAATACAGGAACAATTTTATTGAGCTCTCCGTGTTCAATTAAATACTCCTGGTATTTTTTTTGATCACTGATAACAGCCGGATCACTCAACAGCTGTTCAAGCTTAATATATCGTTCTTCAATACCTTTTAATTTTTCTATCATAATTTACAAACTCAAAAAGGGCTCTTTTATCAAGCCCCCTTTTAATAACAAACTATAAAATGCGTTAAACAAGCTTTGTTGCGTCAAACCCTGCATATTTCTTTTTAAAGCGATCGATTCTTCCAGCAGAGTCAACCAGTTTTTGTTTTCCAGTAAAGAAAGGATGACACTTGGAACAAATTTCTACTTTAATATTCTCTCTTGTTGACCCAACTTCAAATGTTGCTCCGCAAGCACAAGAAGCTGTTGATCTTGTGTATTTTGGATGTATTTTCTTTTTCATTTCCCTAAAAACTCCTTACTTTGCCAATCTTTTGGCAATTATTTAATTCTTTAACCCTAATTCTTTGCTTTATGAATTCATCAATTCAAGAAACTCTTTATTATCCTTTGTTCCTTCCATTTTTTCAAGTAAAAACTGCATACTGTCAACAGAATTTAAACTGGACAACAGTTTTCTTAAGATCCACACACGGTTCAAAACCAACGGATCAAGCAGCAATTCCTCTTTTCTGGTCCCTGATTTATTCATGTCAATAGCAGGATAAATTCTTTTGTCGGCAAGCTTTCTATCCAAAACAAGCTCCATATTACCCGTACCCTTAAACTCTTCAAATATAACTTCATCCATCCGGCTGCCCGTATCAACCAATGCTGTTGCAATAATGGTCAGGCTGCCGCCGTCTTCGATATTTCTTGCTGCACCAAAAAATCTTTTAGGCCTGTCAAGCGCATTGGAATCCACACCACCAGACAAAATTTTACCGGACGGCGGCATCACAGAATTATAGGCCCTTGCAAGCCTTGTAATACTATCCAGCAAAATCACAACGTCATGACCCTGCTCTACAATTCTTTTGGCTTTTTCAATCACCATTTCAGCCACTTGGACATGTCTTTCTGACGGCTCATCAAAGGTTGAACTGACAACTTCAGCATCAACATTTCGTGCCATATCAGTGACTTCCTCCGGACGTTCATCAATCAGAACAATCATGGGGATAATGTCTTTATGCGCTTTAACCATGCTATTGGCAATATTTTGCAGCAGCATTGTCTTACCCGCTTTTGGCGGAGAGACTATCAGTCCACGCTGACCAAAGCCTATCGGAGACATCAGGTCTATTACACGCATGGAATAATTGTCTGATTCAGCCTCAAGATTCATTTTCTGTTCAGGATAAAGCGGTAATAAATTATCAAATAAAATCGTTTCTGCTGCAAGTTCGGGATTTTGAAAATTAACGCCCTCAACCTTAAGCAAGGCAAAATACCGTTCTGAATCTTTGGGTTGGCGAACCTGCCCCGAAATAGTATCACCAGTTCTCAAATTAAACCGTCTGATTTGTGATGGAGAAACATAAATATCATCAGGACCGGGAAGATAGTTATATCCAGGCGCTCGTAAAAAACCAAAACCATCTGGAAGAATTTCAAGGGTGCCTTCGCCATAGATCTGGCCACTCTCTTCAATGTTTGCCTGAAGCAAAGCAAAGATTAAGTCCTGCTTTTTAAGGCCGCCTATCCCTTTTATTTTGTATTTTTTAGCAAGCGTGGTCAACTCACTAATCTTCATCTTATTTAATTCTACGAGGTTCATTCATTCTCCCAAATTTTTTTAAATTTTCTTTTACAGGCTAAAGTTTGTTTTGAGGCACGCCTTTTGAAGTCTGAAAGCTAATAATGACATGAAAAAGCAGACAGTTAGTTGATATCTATTATATGTAAGTATAAATTAATAAGGTAAAAGTCTCATATTGTCAAGAATTCTTTTTGAATTTTTTCAAAGAGATTATCAACAGATTCAAAGAGTTCTAAGCTTGTTCCTTTGTTTATAACAACATAATCCGCCTTTGCTATTTTTTCTTCCTGGGGCATTTGAAGATTAAGTATCTTTTGAGCATCTTTTTTTTTGACATTGTCCCGAACAGAAATTCGTTGCACAAGATCCATATCTTTTGCAGTGACTGTAACCGTGGCATCAAAATATTTTTCCATACCTGTCTCAAACAGTAAGGGCACTTCGACTGCCACGGCTTTTTTATCTTTATAGTCTGCATTTTCCATCTGGAAAATCATTTCCCTGAGAATTTGAGGGTGCAGAATATTTTCCATTTTTGTTCGCAGTTTTGGATCACTCACTATAATTTTTCTCAGGATTGATCTGTTCAAAGCCCCATCTTCCTGGACTACTTTTGTACCAAATAATTCAACAATTTTTTTAAAGGCTTTTGCCCCGGGCTCCACCACTTGTCTTGCAATTTTATCACAATCCAAGGAGACAAGCCCTATCTGTTTAAACCTTTGACATACAAGGCTCTTTCCTGAACCAGCTGAACCTGTAACGGCAATCTTCAATATTTTCATGGTACCTTAAGGACATTGATATTTATTAATAATCCGATCTGTGTAGACATTGACTTATAATATGGTTTTATGATAGTTTGCAAGCCTGTTTTTAATATTAATTAAAAGGACTTAATATCGTGGAGAGAACATTATCAATCATCAAACCAGATGGGGTTAAAAAAAATGTAATTGGCGAAGTCATCAAGCGATTTGAAACCGATGGTATTCAAATCGCTGCCATGAAAATGATACAACTGACCAAAACACAGGCACAAGGATTTTATGCTGTTCATAAAGAACGCCCGTTTTTTGACAGCCTGACAGGCTTTATGACTTCTGGCCCTATTGTTGTTATGGTTCTTGAAGGTGAAGATGTCATTGCAAGGAACAGAAAACTCATGGGTGCTACCAATTTTGAGGAAGCAGACCCAGGAACAATTAGAAAAGACTATGCATCGAACATTGAACAAAATGTTGTGCATGGTTCTGATGCGCCTGAAACGGCTGCTTTTGAAATTGGATATTTTTTCAATGACCTTGAAATTCAGAAAAGATAATCCCCCATCGCAATAAACAAAAACCGCAGCTTGATTTTTTTCATCCTGCGGTTTTATTTATTCTCTAATATACAGTGTTATGAGATCAGATGATCAAACCCTGCCTGGCTTGAGTATCTCATCATTCATATTTCCTGTTTTATACCCAGCAATGTCTACACAGGTATAAGCAAATCCAATTTTTTTAAATTCTATAGATATATTTTGCCTGATATCGCACTCCATCATCTTGTCTATCAGTTTAGGAACCACTTCAATCCTTGCCATTTTTCCATGGCACCTGACTCGCACCTGATCGAATCCCAAGTCTTGCAAAAACGCTTCTGCCGCATCAATCATTATTAAGCTTTTGGCAGATATTTTTGTATCATATGGAATTCGTGTTGCCAGACAGGATTGAGAAGCCTTATCCCAGGTTTCAAGCCCCAATTGTTTTGACGCCAACCTGATCTCCATCTTGGTAAACTTTGCATCTGCTAAAGGAGAAAGGAATCCAAGCTCTTCAGCCGCTTTTAATCCTGGCCGATAATCTGTAAGATCATCCAAATTGACGGCATGAAGATAATGATTAACACTTAAACTTTGGGCAGACTCTTTCACAAGTAAAAACACTTGTTTTTTACAAAAAAAACACCGGTCTTTATTATTGAGAGCCACATCTTCATTTGCAAGGATATCCACATCATGGACACGATGTTCTACCCCCATAGAATGGGCAATTCTTTTAGCAAACACAATTTCCCTTTTAGGCACAAACTGTGAAGCCACGGTAATGGCAACCAATTTCTCGGGATTAATTTTCTTTGCTACAGCCAATAAAAAAGTAGAATCCACTCCACCTGAAAAAGCCACACAAATGGAAGATAATTTCTCTAATCTGTTTTCAAGGTCTTCAATTTTTTTTCGCAAAATCGCTTCCCTAATTTAATGCGCATATATTTCAAATTTGCTTTCATTACCATAAACAACTTTTCTTTTTTATCAAAAAAAAATAGACATTGTTCCCTCCTAATATATATTATGCAAAAAAATACGCTACGCCTGATATTTATATACCATATCCCCGTTGATTTTAACAAACCATGCCAATGAGTACAGCATAAGATAATTTCAAAAATTAAACTTGACAAAAAAAGTCAAACTTTCTAATTTCGAAGAATCGAAAAAGATAATTTATTTCAAAAAAAGTCTTACATGCAATTAAAAGACAACTAATTTTCTACAAATAAGGAGAAGATAATGAAGCAATTTTGTTTTTGTATCGTATTGATTATTTCTGTCTGTTTTTTTAGTGGTTGTGTCGCAAAAAAAATTGATCCCAGTTCTTTTAAAAATCCTGATAAAAAGGCACTCTATGAATTGATGGTCAAAAGGTGTCAGGCGATAAATAACAGAGACATGTCTCTTTTCAAATCAATATACGTAAAGAATTCACCGGAATTAAAGTGGATAGAAGAAACAGGTATTCCCATGTGGAATAAGCATCGAACTGAATTTAAGGTTTCTCAAGTAAAAAAAATATCTATAATTGGGAATGATGCTGCTGCCAATTTTATTTTATCCGGACAGGCCAGGACGATCAGTTCTTTTTTAATAGATACTGTAGTTTTGTATGTAAAAGTGGGAGACCTGTGGAAAATTGAATCTGCTGGAGATCGTTAAGTTGAAATAAGTTCAAAAAATATTAAGGAGTTGTTTTATGAAAAGTTTAAACCGTATTTTATTACTCATTTTTTTGATTAGCATACTAGTGACTTTTGGAAATACACCTGTCTTTTCCTCCTATGGTGGTGGTGGTGTTGGTGTTGGTGGTGGTGATTCGCCTGCGGCTTTGGGAATTGCTAGTGGTAGCGGGGGACCTTCTGTTACTACTGTTGCCTCAGCCGTTCATGCGGGGAGTGCCCTGTCTGAAACCTTTGTTAAATATAATACAATTATGGAGGAATACGACAAGGAAACTGATTTAGCGAAAAAAAAGAGATTGCTTGAAAAAGCAAAAAGTATATTCAGCGAGCTTATTAACCAGGCAAATGATATCGAGTCTGAGGTATCAATCGCCTCAAAAAAGAAATTGAATGATATGTATTCAAAAAAACTGGACCGGGTGTTGCAAGCTGTCCTTGAAATGAAAAAACTGGCTTCAAATGACATGAATAAAGTTAAAGAGAACGCATAAAGTGAGGAAAATAATGAAGCTTGTTTATTTTTATACCATACTGATTATTTCTGTCTGTTTTCTTAGTGGTTGTGTTGAAAAAAAAATTGATCCCAATTCTTTTAAGAATCCCGATAAAGGGGCACTCTATGAATTGATGGTAGAAAGGTGCCAGGCGATAAATAAAAGAGACTTGTCACTTTTCAAATCAATATACACAAAGAACTCACCAGAATTAAAATGGATAGAAGAAACGGGTATTCCTATGTGGAAAAATTATAGAACAACATTTAAGGTGTCTCGGGTTAAAAAAATATCCATTGTTGGCAATGATGCTGCTGCCAATTTCATTTTATCCGGACAAAGCGGGGGCAACTCTTTTTTAAAAGATGTTGAAGTTTTGTATTTGAAAATAGGAGACCTGTGGAAGATTGAATCTGCTGGAGATCGTTAAGTCGAAAAAAGTTTAAAAAAATAGTAAGGAGTTATTTTTATGAAAAACTTAAACCGTATGCTAATACTCATTTTTTTAATTGGTATACTTTTTTCTTTTACAAATACGCTTGTCTTTGCCAGCCCGACCGGCGGGGGATCAGATGCTGTGTCTGTTGCCTCAACGGTTCATGCTGCGGGCGATCTGTCTGAAACATTTGATGAATTTAACACGATTATGGATGAGTATGGCAGGGAAACAGATTCAAAGAAAAAAAAGAAATTGCTTGAAAAAGCAAAAAGTATTTTCAGCAAGCTCATTAACCAGGCAAATGATATCGAGTCAGAGGTATCCATACTCTCCAAAAAGAAATTGAATGATGTGTATTCAAAAAAACTGGACCGGGTGTTGCAAGCTGTCCTTGAAATGAAAAAACTGGCTTCAAATGACATGAATAAAATTAATAAAAACGCATAAAGGATAAATATTCATGTTTTCTAATCAATGGGTGAAACCTTTTTTGCGACGTCTGATTTTTTTATTATTTTTGCTCTTAATTTCCTGCAAAACTGCTGATCACCGTTCAAATGATGTTGTGGTAGGGCAAAAAACGTATGAGCAGGTAACTGATCTTTTAAAGCAAATTAATGTACTGAATGAACAAGGTAAATATGCCCAGGCAATTCCCATTGCTGAAAAACTGCAAACGATCGTTGAAGAAGACAAAGAGTCTAAAAATAAGGCTGCCGGCATTTGTCTAAACGTCATCGGAGGATTATACACATCTTTTGGAGACTATGAAAAAGCTGAAAAAATATTGACCCGGGCCTTGAATATAAATCAAAAATCAAAAAATAGCCTGGTTATTTCAACAAGTTTTGGTTTAATGGCCAAGCTGCATATCAGCAAAGAGGATTATGCCAATGCATTGCCTTTTGCCCAAAAAAGTCTGGCGCTTAGAGAACAAAATCTTAAAGCTGATGATTTTATGGTTTCAACCTCTTTAAATACCCTGGGCGAGATATACCTGAACCTTCATCAGTTTGAGAAGGCAGAGCCGTTATTAATACGGGCCATTGAAATTCGGAAAAAACACCAGAATATCCATAGTCTCGTTATTTCTCTTAATAATTTGTGTTACCTTTATTATGAAAGAACCGATTATCAAATCGCATCAACATTGGGGATTACAGCACTGGAGTTAGGGGAGTATGGTCTTGGACGAGACCATCCCCGCCTGAGTGAAACCCTTAATATTTTGGGGAAAATCAGTGCAGCAAAAGAAGATTTCCAAAAGGCCTTCCTCTATTTAAAAAGGGCCCAATCAATCGATTTTCAATCGATTGATAATATGAAAGGGTTCACATCCGAGGCTCAAAAACTCAAATATATTAAAAAAATAGAAGAAAATTTTCATGTATATCTGAGCCTGCTGTTGACAAGATTAACCGATTCCAGAGAAGCTCGCCTGGAGGCCATGAATACTCTTTTGAGGCGTAAAGGTATCGTACTTGAAGTACAAAAACAGTTTCAAAGGGCATTGGTTTCAGAAGACCCATCACTTGTTGAAACATTTCAGGCGTTATCAGATATCAGGTTTAAATTGACAAACCTGGCTTTTTCCGGACCCCGTAAAAATTCACTAAACGAATACAAGCAAAAACTGAGTCTTTTAAAAAGAGAAAAAGAAAAACTTGAAAGGGACTTGAGTACCTCGAGTCAATCCTACACGACTTATTTGGAAAAGGAAAAAGCCAATTGTGATTCAATCGTTTCATCTCTCAAAAGAAAAAAATCATCTGCGCTTGTTGAATTTATCAAGATCAAATTGTATCAGTTTCAAAAAAGTGAGAGCAAAGATTGGAGCAAGTTCCATTATTTTGCAATAATCTTATTACCAGAGAATCATTACGACGTGCATGTTGTTGATCTCGGTGAGGGGGATTTGATTGATAAAAATATTTCTCTTTTAAAAGTAAATTTTTCTAATGCATCATTTTCGAAAAATAGCACGCAAAAAATTTTACAATTGTCAAAAAGTCTTTACCGTTCAATTTTTCCTCCCATTCAAAACGTTTTAAACGGAAGAAACCATATTTTTATATCACCAGACGGTTATTTGAACCTGATTCCATTTGAAATATTGTACAGTCCTGGTGGTAAATTTTTAATAGAAAATTATACGTTTAATTATTTATCCTCCGGAAGAGATCTTCTCGGTTTTAATATGCACAAGGGATCAAACAATAGAGCCCTGATAATAGGTGATCCAGATTTTGATTACGCCGATGCCATTGACGCCAGCGCGGGTAAAAAATCAGGGTCCAATATGCTCGGTATTCATTTTAAACGCCTTCCGGGTACACTTGAAGAGGTAAAAACCATACATTCCTTTCTTGGGAAGGAGAATTCAGAGCTGTTTACAGGAAGACAGGCAAATGAAAAGGTCTTGATGCAGAAAAACGCACCCAAAATTCTTCACCTGGCCACCCATGGGTTTTTCTTAGACGACTTCGAGGCTTCTTCCAATGAAGCCATGACATTTAAAAGAGGAATAAAAAAAGTTGCACAAAAAAAAGCCCTTCCTTCAAACGATTCCTTTCATATTGAAAATCCATTATTAAAATCAGGCTTTGTTTTAACAGGCGCAAACAATTCCATGGGCTCTGATACCTCAGAAGGCATTATTACCGCTGAAAAAATTCTCGGGATGCGGTTGCAGGGAACCCAAATGGTCGTATTATCCGCATGTGACACAGGTGTTGGCAAAGTAAAGAGTGGAGAAGGGGTCTTCGGGTTAAGGCGTGCCTTTTCCCAGGCAGGCGCAAGAAGTCTCGTCATGAGTATGTGGTCAGTTCCTGATCTGGAAACAAAGGAACTCATGGTGGAGTTTTATCGGAATCTTGTTTTTAATAAAATGAACCGGGGTCAAGCCCTTCGAAAAGCATCTCTGAAAATTATGAAAAAGGCAAAACAACGCTACAACACAATCAATCCTTTTTACTGGGGAGCGTTTGTTTTCATGGGTGAGACTTGATACTGCCTAATAACATGTTTTCTATTTTTAAAAACCAAAGAAAAGTTAAGTTTTAATTCAGATAGATATGAAGTTTTACGAAAAAATATAAATATAGCGCAGTAGATAATTCTTGACTAAAAATGTGCTGTGAGCTATAGAATCCATTCATTATTTTTACTGGGTGATCGTCCAATGGCAGGACTACGGACTCTGAC
>JAAEKY010000908.1 GCA_024227235.1 Desulfobacteraceae bacterium
TAAAGAGCGTATGCGAGGCAGCAGCAATAATAGCAGGGAACAACACACAGCTGATAGTTCAAAAACAGATAAAAGGCAACGTGACAATTGCCATAGCAAGGCAGAAACCATGCTTTATATAGTTGGAACAGGACCTGGCGACCCGGATTATATGGCAGGCCGTGCAAAAGAGGTGTTGAAAAAAGCAGATACCATTGCAGGATACTCAACATATATAGATTTAATAAAAGATATTGTTAAAGATAAAAAAATAATATCAACAACAATGACCAAAGAGGTCCAAAGGGTTGAAATGGCGATAGATGAGGCTTTAAACGAAACTCCATGTGCACTTGTTTCAGGAGGGGACTCAGGCATTTATGCAATGGCAGGCCTTGTTTTTGAGATATGTAAAAAAAGAAATATTAAGCTTGTTCGTGCAAATCAAGAACAAGCAGAAACACCAGCTAACAAACAAGAGGCGCACAAGAAAGAAAAATTTATCACCCTTGAAATAGTTCCGGGGATACCAGCTCTTGCCGCAGGAGCAGCCTTGACAGGCGCGCCTCTGACGCATAGTGTTGCAACTATTATCCTAAGTGATCTTTTAACTCCATGGAAAAAAATTGAAAAAAGACTGTATCTTCTAGCACAGACTGACTTTTCAATTGTAATTTATAATCCAAAAAGTGAACAGAGAGACTGTAAGCTTTCAAAAGCGAAAGAATTGATTCTAAAACATCGCAGCAATGACACCCCTGTGGGAATAGTAACAGGAGCCATGAGAAAGAATCAAAAAATAGTA
>JAAEKY010000909.1 GCA_024227235.1 Desulfobacteraceae bacterium
AATGTTACTTATGTTCAGGATATTTCTTGCGGCTTCATTAATCATACATAAATGATTATTATTTTCAGAGGACCCAGGGAAATTTTCTCCCTCAATTACAGGTATCTCATAAACCTTCAAGTAATCTGAATCCACTAGCATAAATCTTGCCTGTCCCGTCATACCTGTTTCCGCGCATTTAATCGTTGATATGCTTGTCATCCCGAATTTCCACGCAGCCAGACCGGATCGGGTTACCATTGCAACACCGGGAAGGTTAGTCAGCGCATTTTTAAACTTTGAATATTTATCCTTGTGTGCCGCATCCTCCAATTTGAAAAAAATAATTTGGTTTTTATTAAATCCCAAGGGTTTTTCACGCAGAAAATTTGTTTCCTGTGAAAACAGTAAAGAGAAGATAAAGATGCAAACAGATATGGTGATCTGAAAAATCATCAACCCCTTGCGAAGCTTCTTTGAAAAAAAAAGACTTTCACCTTTCAGGGTCTCAATCGGTTGAAAAGAAGAGAGAAAAAATGCTGAATACAGTCCGGAAAATAGCCCTGTAATAATAACAATACCAGCCATTGCAGAAAGATATCCCCAGTTTTTTAAATAGTCTATGAAAAGTTCCTGGTGAACCATGATACTGAAATATGGCAAATATAATTCAACCAAGGATACAGCAAAAATAAGTGAAAGAATACTCAATAGTATGGATTCGGTAAGAAATTGAAAAACCAGCTGACGAAAGTCTGCGCCCACCACCTTTCTTATGGCGATCTCTTTTGCCCTGTTTGTTGAGCGGGCAAGGGAAAGGTTAATGACATTGATGCATGAAATTGCTAGAATCAGAAAACCCATAGCCGACAAGAAAATAACCAGAAGCATGCTTCTTTTATCAATGGCTTTATCAAATTCATTTGTTGGCGCAATAAAGGTTCTTTTTTTTCCAAAAACGGACCGTTTCAGAGGCTCAAGTGTAAAATGCCAGGTATTGAAATATGCATCGGAAAAAAAATCCGGCAGCTTTACGTTGGACAGTTTTTTTTTGAAAGCATCAACAATGGTCAATAAAGTTGGCGACCAATAAACAATTTTTTTTCTATCGTGTTTTTGATTCATCGTATATTTATTGATCCAGTCAAATTTGATGTAAGAGTAAGTATAAAGCGGCATCCAGTCCGGAAGAGTCTCTTTAATTTTGTCAAAAGAAGATGCAGCAAGAAAGTCTATTTTTAAAGAAGAGTTTTTTGGGATTGGATTAAGCACACCAGTTATTGTAAATGTAAATGGTGATGTATTGAAAATGGTAAAGGTGATTTTTTGGCCCACAGGGTTTTTTGACCCAAAGTATTTTATGGCCATTTTCTGGGAGATTACAATTGAATTGTTGTTTGATAAAGCTGTTTTGGGATCACCTTTTTGTAAGGGGAAATCAAATACTTCAAATAAAGAGGATTCAGTAAAATAAAAATTTTCTTCTTCATTCAGTAGATCGTTATGATTTAAATAAACGGTTTGTGGAGATAACCTGACCGCATTAGCAATAGACGGGAATTCATTAAGAAGCTTGGGGATCAGATCATGACTGATTGAAGAATGATAGGATAATTGGTCACTGCCCTGTTTTGGGGTTCCCTCCACCAAAACCCTGTATATATCATATCGATTGCTATGAAAATTGTCATAAGAAAGTTCAAACTGAACATATAGGAAAATTAACAGGGCACAGGAGACTCCCAATGCAAGACCGGCTATAGAGATAAAGGTTGCTGTTTTATTATGCAGCAAACTACGAAAGGCTGTAAGCAGGTAGTTTTTAAACATTTTGCACCCCTATGAATAATGGCTGACGATCTGGCCATCAAAGAGATGAATTGAGCGGTCAGCCTGCTGGGCGCACTGGTTTGAATGGGTTACCATTACGATGGTCGTCCCTTCTGAGTGTAGTTGTGTGAGCAATTTCATCACTTCTTCCCCATTAACACTGTCCAGATTCCCTGTGGGTTCATCGGCCAGAATCAGCCTTGGCTTTGTGATTACTGCCCTTGCAACTGCCACGCGTTGTTGTTGACCACCGGATAACTGCTGTGGAAAATAATTTCTGCGATGGGCCATATTCATTCGTTCCAATATGTCCAAAACTCTTTCTTTTCTTTCCCTGGCGGGGATTTTCAAGTAAAGTAGCGGCAGCTCAACATTTTCAAATACTTTAAGCTCATCTATAAGGTTAAAACTTTGGAATACAAAGCCGATGTTCCCTTTTCTAAGATTTGCCCGTTCACTTTCGGAAACGTCGGAGACATCCTGACCCATCAGAAAATATTTTCCCCCAGATGGTTTAACCAGAAGTCCCATTAGATTTAGCAGCGTTGTTTTTCCGCACCCTGAAGGCCCCATCACAGCCACAAATTCCCCTTCTTTGATTTTCAGGAAAATATTTTTAATCGCATGGGTTTCGATATTTTCTATTGTAAATATCTTTTTCAGATCTTCAGCACGGATCATAATGTCCTTTTTTTCTGGGGTTCTTCAGTCTGAAAACAATTGTTAATCACCTTAATCGTTAATTAATTTTTTTTCAAGTGGCAGGATTTGTCCAGAGTCAGATCATGCACCCTGAAAAGTACAATCAGGATGCATGGAGGGGCTTCAAGAATCAATGCAGATTCCAAAAGACTAATAACTATTCAAATATTCCTGCAGCAAGAACAATTTTCTGGTCAGGTACATTTAATACATAGCTTGTTTTCGGCTGGGGTTTTGGCGGCTGTAACTTCCTGTTCATATATACATAGTTGACCCATCCTTCGCCTTTAGCATTGGCAAGGTCCATCATTTCTTTCATGAAGAATACACCATTGCTGTCTTTGATTCTTGATCCATTAAATCCAATAAGCCTGGGTGACGGATGTGCCAGCATTTTTGTTGTTTCATTATTAAAGCAGAACACATATGAATCTTTCCAAACAAACTCCCCTTTAGCATCGGATATCTTTTTTAAAACTGCTTCAAGACCAATTTCTTTAATTTGCTTTGCAGCTTCCTTGCATTTTGCGACACACTCTTCTTTTGTTGCCTTTTGATCTGCTGCTGCAATGCCTGAAAAAGAAAAAACGAAAAGTAACATCATGATTAAACTGGAAACTGACAATAATTTTTTCATACCATTCTCCTTGTTAAAATAAAATTTTTTATACAACAATAAAAATTTACCGTTGCGAAAATAATGCTCCTGCTAAAATTTAAGTGGTCAGCAATAAGCATGCCGAATAGCAGATGAAGTTTTTTTAATTCAGAGAAATTTATCTTGTATATAGGCCTTATTTTTGCAGAGCCATATATAATGGTAACCATTTTATAAGGAGATATTTGATGATTAAAAAGTATTCAAGGTGTGTGATTTGGGTATGGATACTGCTATTGGGTTTAAGCCCGGTTGTCCAATCTGAACCAGAGAAATTGATGTCAGCTGTTGGTGTGTTAGATATATCATTTGCAGACACACAATGGAATGGCAAAATAATTCCTGAAGGGCAGCAATGCTTAGAATATGGTGGGAATGGAGCATCGCCTCAAATTCAAATCAAAAATATCTCTTCCAAAGCAAACAGGCTGATACTCGAATTCAGTGATGCCACATATACGCCCTGTGATAATGGCGGACACGGAATAATCAGCTATCAGATTTCTAAAGGGACAACCAAAATCATCGTACCCTCAATCCCCGGCCAGACATTTGATTTACCTGAAGGGTTTACTCTTGTGCGCGAGCATTGTGGAAAAGACCTTGGGATGCAGCCTGGTGCGTATATTGGGCCATGCCCAGGGATAGGGAATCAATACTATGTTATTGTTAAAGCAGTGTATGTATCACCGAAAAATTCAAAACCTGAACTGCTAGGCCGTGGGCGGTTAAACCTTGGTACATTCAAAGAGTTATAGGACCATTTGATAACAAATGTTGAATAAAATTGTAATTCTAAGTATTTGTTTTAAGCTGTATCAGTCAGGCATGATTCATTGGACAAAGTGTTCAATTTCGAACACCATATGCTTTGTTATCGAACAGTAATCTATCTATCATTTTTTTTAAAGCCTTGTTCCTGGCCATGTCCGGGCACCGCCTGTGAAGCGGCATACTTATTGCTGATCCTTTGTAACAGAAACATTGTTTGTCGCGGTAATGAATCGATACTGTTGAATATAAAAAAACAGAGGAGAATGGTATGAAAAAATTATTGTTAGTTTCTAACTTAATCGCGATCTTTTTCTTTTCAGGACTATGTTTTGGAGAAAATTCAGTTTTGAAAAAGGAGTGTGAAACCAAGGCAAAAGAGGCCTCTTTTCTGATAAAAAAAGAGGGGTCCCTGGCTGCTTTTGAAAAAATTGCTGATCCCAAAGGCCCTTTTGTCAGTGAAGAATCCCATCTTTTTTGTATCAATTCAGAAACCGGAGAGCTGCTGGCCCACAAAGTTAAAAGATTTGTTGGTGTTAACATGCATATGTATCGTTCTTCAGATAACGGTCATCCTTACACTCAGATCCTTGAGACCGCAGAAACCCAGGATAAAGGATGGGTTACCTATATGACACACGGGTCAGGGCCTGAAAGAAGGGAAAAACCGGAATTAAAATATATGCATTTTTTTAAAGTGCCGGAGGAAAAAATTCTGCTCTGTGTCGGGTACTGGAATGATCATTGATGTTAAATTCGTATTTTTGAGTGAGCCCTAAGCAGTGTTTGTAAATTGAATGGAAAAATTAGAACAGGACTTCGTCAACAGCCAGGGAGATAATTAATGAATGATAATAAAACAAGACGAGAGTTTCTAAAAAAAAGTATGGTTATGGCTTTTGCTGCCGGGAGCACCCTTGTGCCGGGAAGTTTAAGTCCGATTTTTGCAAACACTTCCAAAGAGCGGATACCCGACCTTGTTGCTGTAAAAAACGGGGAACCAGACATCATGTTCAATAAAGGAATAAAGCTAATGGGCGGCATGAAACGGTTTGTTAAAAAAGGTCAGACCGTTCTTGTAAAACCCAATATTGGATTTAACAGAACACCCGAATTTGGGGCGACGACCAACCCTTTGCTTGTTAAAGCCATTATTGAACACGGCTTTGGTGCTGGTGCAAAAAAAGTCTATGTTTTTGATCATGAAGCCTCCAGCGCATATGGGCTTGCTGCCAAGTGCTATAAAAACAGTGGTATTGAAAGTGCGGCAAAGCAGGCAGGTGCCATTATGGCTCCGGCAGATGATTATAAGTATTACCAGGGAGTCAAGATTCCAGGAGCAAAAATTTTACATACCACTGACGTTCATGAACTCCTTCTTGAAACAGATGTATTTATCAATGTTCCGGTGCTCAAGCATCACAGTTACACACATGTCACAATGGCAATGAAAAATCTTATGGGAGTGGTCTGGGACAGAATGTATTATCATGGGTACGGACTGGATCAGTGCATTGCTGAATTCTGCCTGTATAAAAAGCCGGATCTGAATGTCCTGGATGCCTATCGTGTCATGAAATCCCACGGTCCATATGGAAACAGTCCCGAGGATGTGGTGATTGCCAAAAGCCTTCTGATATCAGAAGACATTGTGGCCATTGATACGGCAGCAAGTTTAATTTTTGGAATCCCCCCCCAAAAAGTTGATTATATTGCTATGGGTCAGGAACTCAAACTGGGTAAAATGAATCTTGATGAACTGAATATTAAAAGGCTGGTCCTTTAATTTTGGGAAATTTTAAAATAAAGAATATTCGGGTCGTATTCTCTTTATTGATATTCAGTCTGACAGTATTGGCGCTTTTAGGGCATGTGAAGATATCCCAACTCATATCTGAGACACTTTTTAACGTTCAATTTATTCCAGCTTTTATCCAATTTGTTGAAGGAACCGGGATTGCTTTTCTTTTTCTTGTTTTATTAACCCTTTGTTTTGGAAGGGTTTATTGCTCTTTTTTATGCCCTTTAGGCGTTTTGCAGGACCTGATGATCCGACTGTCCTTAAAGATTGGAATTAAAAAACAACATGTTCGGCTGGATAACTTTATCTATTTTCAATATACGGTTTTAATCCTCACCATTGTCACTGTTATTTTTGGTAGCTTTGCCTTTATCAATCTGTTTGATCCCTATACGGTTTTTGCTAAAATAGCAGCTCACCTGTTCAAACCATTGGTCCTGTTTTTTAATAATATTCTTGTGGAAATAGTTGAAACTTTTGATATCTATTCGATTTCTATTAAACGGCAGAATAGCATTCCTTTTCATGTACTGGCAGTGACACTGATTTTTTTAACAGGGATTTTATTCTTATCTGTATTTAAGGCAAGGCTGTACTGTAATTCAATCTGTCCTGTCGGGCTTATTCTGGGGATGATGTCCCGGGTGTCATTTTATAAATTTCATATGGATAAAGAAAAATGCAGACACTGCACCTTATGTGAAAGGGTCTGTAAAGCAGGATGTATTGATGTTCAAAATCTTACGATTGATAACAGTCGTTGTGTGGGGTGCTTTAATTGCCTGGACGTTTGCGATAAGCATTTAATTTCCTACACCCATCGTACGGCAGAAAACAAAAATCATCCTGTATGGGTCAGGCGACATTTTTTACTTAATTCTGTGGTGGTCGGCAGTGCTGTATTGTCTGCCTGCACACCTTTTCGCCTGGAAAAGACAGGGTTTCTTCCTGGAAAGGCACCTGTCATGCCACCCGGTTCTTTAGGTTTTGATCATTTTACAAAGACCTGTACCGCCTGCCATCTTTGTGTCAGTGTCTGCCCCACCCAGGTATTAAAACCTACCCTTATGGGATACGGCCTTTCAGGATTGATGCTTCCGCAATTATCATTTCAAAAAGCCCGCTGTGATTTTAACTGCAATGCCTGCGGCAAGTCGTGCCCCACAGGCGCTGTAACCTCTTTGCCCCTCAAAGAGAAGCAGCTAACTCAGATCGGTACGGCTTCACTGAATAAAGAACTGTGTGTGGTGCATATTAAAAAAAAGCATTGCGGTGCCTGTGGAGAAGCTTGCCCCACCCATGCCATATTTCCAGTTGAGGACAAAAAGGTTATTTTTCCTGAAATTAATCTTGAGTATTGTATTGGCTGCGGTGCATGTGAACATGCCTGTCCTACTGACCCTAACGCGATTGTTGTCTCCTCAGTCCTGATTCATAAAAAGGTAAAGACATATAAACCGGATAGGAAACCTGAATTAAAATTAATCCCTCAAAAACAAGGATTCCCATTTTAGTAATGATAAGCAGTGAAGAATAAAGAAGAGATGAAGAGGTCATTAAATGAATAAACATATTTTGTTAATCATGATGTTGATACTGACAGTGTCAACGGTTCAGGCGGGCAGTCCAGATGAAATTTTGGCCATTAAAAAAACCGCCATGAATTATATGGAATCCTGGTACCAGGGTGATGCAAAAAGAATGGAAGAAAGTCTGCATCCAAAATTGGCTAAAAGAAGTCTCAAATCAATAAATGGCAAAATTAAATTAAGGCAGACAACAGCGTCAGATATGGTGAATTGGACGGGGACCGGATTTGGAAAAAGTCTTTGGTCTAATACACACAAGATAGACATTGTTGTTTTAGATTTTTACAAGAGTGTTGCCAGTGTAAAAGTCGTCACGCCTGATTACTGGGAATACTTACATCTAATAAAAACAGACAAAAAATGGGTAATTGTTAACGCGCTTTATGAAAATAAATAAAAATGGAGAATTGACACCCCGCCAATGATGGTATTTTTGGGTAAAAAACTGTTCCGGCTCATTGTGGTCATTCTGGCTGTAACAGCGATCACTTTTTTGATGGTGAATTTTCTGCCAGGGGATATTGCTATAACCACTGCAGGTTTTGGTGCCTCGCTTGAAGATGTGGAAGCGATTCGTGAAGATCTCGGGCTCAATAAAAATATTGTTTTAAGATATACTCTTTGGCTCTTTGATGCAGCACAGGGTCGATTGGGTCAATCTTTTTTAACTGATGAGCCTGTGCTGGAAGCTATTTCCCAACGCCTGCCAGTCACGATAGAACTGATGATCATTTCACAGATGTTCGCTTTGATGCTAGCCATTCCTTTTGGCATTATCAGTGCGTATAAATCAGGGACGAACATAGATAAAACAATAAATACCCTGGCCTTTAGCGTGATGTCTATTCCCACTTTTGTCATGGCACTTCTTCTAATCTTTGCTTTTTCCTTAAAAGTGAACTGGTTGCCGGCAACAGGATATGTTCCTTTTTCTGAAGGATTCTGGCTCAACATCAAGTCTTTTTTGCTTCCTGGATTCAGCATTGCACTGGTGGAATGGGGCTATTTAATGCGCATCCTTAGAAGCGACATGATCTCAACTTTGCAGGAAGATTATATTTTAATGGCAAAATCCAAGGGCCTGCCAACGGTTTATATCCTTTTTAAACATGCCTTAAGACCGTCTTGTTTCACGTTGATCACCATTCTTGGCATTCAGGTCGGACATTTGATTGGCGGGGCTGTGATCGTGGAAAATATATTTGCACTTCCCGGAATTGGCAGCCTTCTTATTGCCGCTATTTATGGACGTGATTACACAGTGGTCCAGGGATGTATCCTGTTTATAACCATCGCTTATGTCATGATTAATTTTTTTGTTGATATTTTGTATTCAATTCTTGATCCCAGAATACGGTTCCAGAATAGGACATAGGAGAGTAATGGCTGAATCATTTCATAAAAAAATACCTGGTATCTCATTCTGGTTTTCCATCACTTGGATAATATTGGTCACAACCATAGCCATTTGTGCTGATTTTCTGCCTTTATTAGAATATGACCATATGGATTGGGATAATCCAGAGGCCTCTCCTGGAACCTGTGTCGAAAAACAGGTTAACGATAATAATGGAGAGCAAATTTACCAGAAAAAAATATATCTTCTTGGAACAGATACAATGGGCCGTGATATTTTTACACGGTTGATTTTCGGTACACGCATATCACTCACTATTGGATTGGCTGTACCCGTAATCGGTCTTATTTTTGGCGGGATCTTTGGTATGCTGGCAGGATTTTACCGGGGAAAAATAGAAACTGTAATGATGGCAACCATGGATATTATTTTGGCATTTCCCGGAATTGTGCTCATGTTAGCCATTACGTTTTACCTTGGGCCGGGCATAAAAAATCTTGTTATTGCGCTTGGCATACTTGTCATCCCTGCTTTTACCCGGGTGGCAAGGGCCAATACCCTTAAATTTGCACAAAGCGAATTCGTGCAGGCAGCAAGGATGATGGGGCAAAAAGATGTGGGTATCATGATTTTTGAAATATTGCCCAATATCCTTATTCCCATGGCCGCTTATGCGCTGATGCTCGTTGGGTACATGATAATGGTTGAAGGTGTGCTTAGCTTTTTAGGCCTTGGCGTTCAAGCGCCTGTTCCAAGTTGGGGAGGGATGATCGCTGACGGAAAAGAGGTTCTGGACCAGGCACCATTTATAGCGCTGTTCCCTTCTTTTATTATGTTTCTTACGGTTCTTTCCTTTAACCTTATGGGTGATTATTTGCGGAATCTGGTTGATACAAAGGAGGGACAGCTTTGAACAATTCTTTGCCAGCCAGAACTTTAGAGGTAAAAAACCTGAGCGTAAAGATTCATACAAGCCATAACATTATCCAAGCGGTAAACGATGTTTCTTTCAACCTTCAGGAGGGTAAGACACTTGCCATAGTCGGAGAATCAGGCTCCGGTAAGAGTATTCTTTGCAAATCAATTTTAAGATTGCTGCCAAAATCCGCTGTAGTGGCAAAAGAGTCTCGTATCCTTTTCAATGGGTATGATGATCTATCCTTACTTTCCCAAAAAGAGTTCAACAAAATTCGTGGACGGAACATTGCCATGATCTTCCAGGACCCGATGTCAAGCCTCAATCCAGTTATGAAAGTAGGAAAGCAGATTGCCGAATCCCTTTTGCACCATATGGGCATGAATCGCAAACAGGCTCAAAAAAAAGTGATAGGGCTTATGAAATCAATGGGTATTGCAATGCCTGAACAACGATTTTTTCAATATCCTCATCAATTATCAGGCGGCATTTGTCAACGGGTAGCAATTGCTATTGCGCTTGCCTGCAACCCCAAATTATTGATTGCTGACGAACCCACAACCGCACTTGATGTCACAGTCCAGGCAGAAATTTTAGATCTGTTGGCTTTCAGGCAATCCCAGAAAAGGATGTCAATGATTCTGATTACTCATGATCTGGGAGTGGCCATTGGTCGCGCCGACGAAATTGCGGTCATGTACGCCGGTAAAATTGTTGAACAGGCCCCTGCAGAAGAGCTGTTTTCAAACATACGTATGCCCTACACACGCGCCTTGATGGCATCGATACCTCGTCTTGATAACCCGCCTCATACAACACTTGCTTGTATTGATGGTCAGCCGCCAAATCTTGCAAGACCTGCCAAAGGATGCTGCTTTGCGCCCCGGTGTTCCCGTGCTCAGGATAAATGCATTAAAGAAGAACCCTTGTTAAGACCAGGCATAAAAAAAGACCATGTGTTTGCCTGCTGGTATCCAATAGGAGAAGCATCATGAAGGACATGCTTCTTAGTGTAAAGAACCTGACGGTTCACTTTAATGTCGGCCGCAGGCACAAAGTTCATGCCGTATCTAACGTCAGCTTTCAGATACAAAGAGGAGAAACGTTAGGGCTGGTAGGTGAATCTGGTTGCGGAAAAACGACCATTGCCCGAGCCATCATGCAGTTTCCAAAGCCAACGTCAGGAAAGATATTTTTCCAGGGTGAGGATTTAACCTGTGTGAATAATTTTCGATTAAGACAATTAAGACCACAGTTCCAGATGATTTTTCAGGACTCGGTTTCATCGCTGAATCCAAGACGGAAAATTATCAATACCATTGGGGCGCCTCTTAAGATCATTGGTAAAGCAAAGAAAGAGGAGCGAATCCGTCTTGCATTGAAAATGGCAGATTCCGTGGGGATTGATCCCAAGACGTGTTACAGGCGGCCATTCCAGCTATCCGGAGGACAATGCCAGCGTGTGCAGATTGCAAGGGCTTTGATGGCAGATCCCAAGCTTTTGATCTGTGATGAGCCGGTTTCCTCTCTTGATGTCTCTATTCAGGCCCAGATTTTAAACCTGTTGGAGACCTTGAGAAAGAAACATGGACTTACCATGTTGTTTATATCCCATGATTTGGCAGTGGTAAAGAACGTGTGTGACTCGGTAGCGGTCATGTATCTGGGGAAACTTTGTGAACAAGTACCATCAGAAAAACTTTACCACGGTCATTGTCATCCCTATACAAAGGCCTTGCTTAGTGCCATTCCCAATACAAAACCTAGGATAGATCCCCAATATCCTTTGGATAAAATAAACACAGGAGGAATGTCTTCTCCTATGGATATGACCCCAGGTCTTAGCAAAGGGTGCTGGTATTTTACGCGATGCTCCCGGGCTCAGGATCTATGCGTAAAACAAGAGCCTCAATTAAGTGAAATTGAACCAGGACATAATGTTGCATGCCATTTTCCGAATAACTGAGATCACAATTTCCTCAGATGAATTTTGGAACGGCAAGAAATCTATCATCAACCGTTTGAAAAGGAGGAACACCACATGGAACGAATTCGAAAAAGAACAAAGAGTTTAAAAAGGATCCTGTTTGCCATGCTTGTCGTTGGGATACTAGTCATGTCAATGGGGATTTCTTCGGCTAAAGAGGGTGTCCCTAAATACGGCGGTACATTACGTTTAGTCAGCTGGGGTGCTGCCGGGGGGTTTGATGTGGTCAAGAGCAGAGGGCCATTCGGCCTCGGTGCTGATGCAGGTCATCGGGTAATGGAAACACTCTTTGACCGGGGACAAAACAATGAACTTATCCCTGTCCTGGGCCTGTCTGCCACAGCATCTGCAGATGGAAAAACATGGACCATTAAACTTAGAAAGGGGGTTAAATTCCATGATGGGACCCCTTTTAATGCAGATGCGGTTGTCTTTCACTGGCAGCGTATCCTGGATCCGGAAAACCGACTGCTCGCCAGGATTATGATCTCGCCCATTTTATCGGTGGAAAAGACAGGGGATTATGAAGTACAATTCCTGTTGAAACATGCTTGGATGCCATTTACAGCGATTTTGGCAAGCTCAAGCGGGTTTATTTCTCCGATACCCTCACCTAAGGCTGTCAAAGAAGGTGCTCAAAACCGTGCACCAGTTGGTACAGGCCCGTTCATTTTCAAGGAATGGAAAAGCGGTGACCGCATTGTATTAACGAAAAATCCCGATTACTGGCAAAAAGGCAAGCCATACCTGGATGAAGTTGTCTTCCTTATAATGCCAGATCATGAATCCCGTTATAATGCATTGGTTTCCGGGCAGGCTGACATGATAATAACCGACTGGCCAACCCATGTGGAAAAGTTGACCGAAGAGCCTGATTTTTCTACCTATATTTTTAATTACCGGAGTTTGACCGCCATGCTTCTGAATAATACCAAGCCCCCATTAAATGATGTGCGGGTGCGAAAGGCCATGGCCCTTGCCTGGGATCAGAAAAAATATATTAAAGTCAGTTATAAAAACACGACGCCTTACATTGAAAGCTGGCTTGGAGATGTTCACAAGTCCGGCAATACCGGTTATCTGAATCATGATTTAAACAAAGCTCGTGCCCTGATGGCTGAATATGGAAAACCTGTGGAGCTGGAATTTCTTCATACTGCAACTGCACGGGGTCGTGTTGGCGGTGCAATCGTCCAGCAGTTGATGAAAGAAATCGGGGTTAAAGTCACTCCGGTTCCCCTGGATTTTTCCACGATTATGATGGAATTGTTCACCGGGCAATACGATATGACCTCATGGAGATTCTGGGGAGGCTCTGATATGGGTCCTTCTTCTGTGGCAAGTTTTTACTCCAAAAGTCCTTTGAATTTGAGTCGGTATTCTTCCGAAGAAGTAGACAAACTCTTAATCCAGCAGCGTCAGAGCACTGATCCCGGCGCCAGAGAAAAAATTTTAAAGACCATTGTTCAAAAGGTCAACTCTGATGCGCCTTTCATATACCTGGCCGGATTCAGACAGTACCTGTTTGCCAGAAAGTATGTAAAAAATATTAATAAACCGCTGCCGGGAGAGGAAGGTTTTTCAGGGAGTCAATTTGATATGTGGTTGGACAAATAGTGTAACATTTATATAAACATTAGCCCGGAAAACATTTAATTTTCATGAAATATCCGGGGTAGGAGGTAGCATATGGAATCAGTGAAAGAAAAATCTTTTGATGAATTGGTAGAGCATTTTTTGGGATTGAGTCTACCTCAGCATCTGGCAGGCGGTGTTACCCTGTCCAACCTGCCAGGTGACGCACAGGATTTTATCCTTCGTATGTTGGCACTTATGAAACATGCTGGATGTTCAACACGTAATTTTAATTCGATTCTCATCTTGTGGCTTTCCTTCACCATCCCAAATATGTTGCCAAGGGCATGGGGGGGACGTATTCCCCCCATTACAATTCCCGGCCGCCATAAAAAATTAGATGATTTTATTGCAAAAATGGAATTGACCCCTGGAAAAAAGCCCCTCGTCTTTGTGGATATAGGGTGTGGGTTCCCCCCTGTAACAACCGCAGACACCGCCCAAAGATTTCCAGACTGGCAAATTATCGGAGTGGACCGCTCCTTTTCCGATTATGTTTTATATAATAAGAATAAAAATTATGCCTGCTATAACCAAAAGGATGGATTCCAGTATTTCCAGGCACAGCAAGGCTCTACCAGCCCTGCCTTATACGAAGATCCAAAGACAACCCGAAAACTGCTTGATCAGCTTTTTAAAGATCTTTTGCCACTGCTTGAAAATTTAAACAGCCTTGAGAGTGAAACTGTGGAAAAAGATGGGAGCAGGCTTATAAAAAATCATATACGGGATTTTGAAACAGACAACCTCAGGTTTATTAAATCAGAAGTGATAAACTTGAAACTTCAGCCAGCCAAAGTCTGCAGGATCATGAATATGCTGATTTACTTCAAACCTGATATCAGAAAACAGCTCCTGCATCAGGCGGGTGAACTTCTTGATGATGACGGCATCATCATCGCCGGGACCAATGGATTGGGTGCACAGTCAAGGTACGCCATTTACCAAAAGGAAGGCGATGGTTTATTCCCAAGTCAGTTTGCTTTCAGCCTTGATAATTTAGGGCATCTTGCTGTTATGCCGTGGTTTACCATCCATAAAGATGATCCTGAAGCCATGCTTCTGGCAGAATGCAGCAGAGCCATTCGCTCGGATCAGTCTTTTTGGCCTGAGTTCCGCAACCGGTTAGACGAGTTATTAATGGATCATGAGATTTGCCAGCGCAAGACAGACAAATATTTGCATTTCCCAAAGGAAATAATGCCGTTTGACAAATATTTGGAAAAGGGTTTTATCATTTGGCATGCGATGCAAAAGGAAGGGTATGCAGACCGCGCAATTGATGCCCTTGTACGCGCAGGTTTTACAGCATGGAAAAATCCAGTGGGTGATATTGCTGTAAAACCGCCGGCAGATTGTTCTTTGTTTTAAAGAAAATATCCGAACCTTAAAATAGACACTTAACAAATAATGGAGTCCATTGCATTATGAAAAATAAGAAATCCAGCGAAACAGCAGAAGGTGTTGCAGCATATAGGGCAAGAGAATCAATAAGATCAGAAAACGATCGTGTTATCTATGACCCCTATGCCATGTTGTTAATTGGAAATAAGTGGAAAAAACTTTTGAATAACGCCATTTATAGATTGATCATGGCATTGATCGGAAAATTTAAATATCCAGGGTTTTATTATTCAATTATGGCACGTATTCGTTTTATGAATGAATGCATAAAAGAGTGCTTTCCCGGCGACTATACGCAGATGGTTATCCTTGGCGCCGGGTATGATATGAGTGCATATTGCTTTCGCGATATCTTATCCAACGCAAAAGTTTTTGAAGTCGATCATCCCAATACCCAAAAAGAGAAACTATCAAAAATTAACAAGTATGTAAAAAATATCCCGGACAATATTACGTATGTTCCTGTTGATTTTGAGACTGGTAATTTAAAAGAATCACTGGTAAAGAATGGGTATGCACCATCAGAGAAAACACTTTTTTTATGGGAGGGTGTGACCTACTATCTTGAGAAGGAATCCGTAGAGCAAACCTTACAATTTGTTGTCAATAACTCGGCTGAAGGAAGTAAACTTGCCTTTGATTTTTTCCCACCGGAAGTTATCGATGGAACATCAACAGAACGGCTGGGCAAAGAGATGTACAATCTGGTAAAAAATCTTGGAGAGCCCTACAAATTTGGTATTAAAGAGGATGATATTGATAGTTTTTTAAAAAAGCATCATTTTACTGATATTCACAAATGCTCATCCAGGGAGGTGCGAGACACTCATTTCCATGGGGATAATAAAAAAAGAAAAGTATCCCGTCTCTTTAATTTTGTCATAGCAACGACGTAGTTTAAAAAAAGCATAAGAAAAGAGTCTCTCGTTCTTTGGCTTTTGGTCATTGTGAACGGGATAGAATGTTTTCTTATAGAATACATTATTAATTGTTTCTTTTTGTACTGTTTGGTATTCGCTGTAATTCTTTCTTGACTTGTCTTTTCCTAATAAATAGAGTTTAAAAAATATATTGAGGAAAGACATGAAAAAAATATTATCTTCTATAGTCATTATATTGATGATCATAAGTATTTCCCATGCAAAGGATATCTCTTCATTGCTTGAAAGTGCAAGAAACGGGGATGTTGAATCGATGTGTGATCTTGGGGTTGTATACTTTAATGGAGAGGGAACATTAAAAGATCCCTTCAAAGCCAAATGCTGGATCAAAAAAGCATATGCTAAAGGATCTGACAGGGCTGAAAAAATCTGGGAAGATTTGGAATTATGGAAATACTCTGGCAGGTGTGAAGCATCGTTTGACGATGAGGATCGCCCAAGATATTCAAAAGGTATGGTGTACAAGGAGTTCATTACAGGAATAGAATTTGTTTTTATTCCAAGAGCCTGCTTTATGATGGGGTGTCACAAGCTGGCAGAAAAATGCAGAAAAAATGAAAAACCCGGACATAAAGTATGTCTGGATGGATTCTGGATAGGAAAATACGAAGTCACTCAAAAACAATGGCAACACATTATGGGTGAGAATCCATCCCGATTCAATACAAACTCAAACCATCCGGTTGAAAATGTTTCTTTTGATGATATCCAAAAATTTTTATTGGTTCTTAATTCCAAAACCAGGGAAAAATTTGTTTTACCCACGGAAGCCCAATGGGAATCTGCCTGCAGAAATGGGGGTAAAAATATTAATTTTTCCTGGGGCAATGAAAGTTATCGCCCTCAACAAAATTGTGGGACGTGCGATACTGGATCTTTTTCAGGTGGAACATCACCTGTGGGACACTTTTTACCGAATGAATCAGGATTGTATGATATGGCGGGCAACGTAAAAGAATGGTGTCAGGACACTTATGACAAAAAGGCCTATTTAAACCATGCAAAAAAGAATCCCGTTTATGAGGAAAAAGAATCTTCAAGGGTTGTCAGGGGCGGATCGTTTACAGACAATACATCCGATCTTCGGTGTATTGCCCGAGATAAATCTATCCCCAGTATGAAAAGTGATAATATTGGATTTAGACTGGTTCTTAAAAGAGATAATTAAAAGCACTTTTTAATGAGCATAAATGTAAACTATTACAGGAAAAATAATGAATTTTAATAAAGAACAATTATTAGAAATATTAGTGCAAGTTGCACCGAATCGTTATCTTCAGGCCTTGCTAATTGTTTTTTTGTTTTTTGGATTGGCAAAGATTTTAGACGTAATCATTACCAGAGTAATTAAAGGATGGATAGAAAAGACGACATTCAAATTGGATGATCAGGTTCTTGATATTTTTCATAAGCCTGTTTTCTTGAGTATCATACTTTTTGGTCTTGCTCTGGCAACAGAAAGACTGGAATTTAAAGAGATTGTAACATTTATTACCTTGGGCAGTTTAAAAACAATAGCGATTTTTTTCTGGGCAATCGCGGCAACAAAGTTCCTTAGACTTTTGCTGAATTTGTTGAGCCACGATGAAAGTCGGTTCAAATTGGTACAGGATAGAACCCTGCCGTTATTCAATAATTTGTTAATAATTTTAGTGACCGGCTTGTCAATCTATATCGTTTTTCTTGTCTGGAATATTGATTTAACCGCCTGGGTTGCCTCTGCAGGTATCATCGGTCTGGCAATTTCTTTTGCTGCAAAAGACACATTGGCCAATTTGTTTTCAGGGGTGTTTATTATGGCAGATGCACCTTATAAACTTGGGGATTTTATTGTTCTTGACTCTGGCGAACGAGGCCATGTTACCAGTATTGGTATTCGAAGTACCCGAATTTTGACCCGTGATGATGTGGAAATAACCGTACCCAATTCCATTATGGGAAATACAAAAATTATCAATGAAGCTGGCGGCAGGCATGAAAAATTTCGTATTCGCGTTAAAGTAGGCGTTGCGTACGGATCAGATATTGACGCGGTTGAAAATATTTTGCTTGATGTGGCATCAAAAGACCCGGATGTTTGCAAAATTCCTGAACCGCGTGTTCGGTTCCGCGTATTTGGTGACTCAAGTCTTGACCATGAGTTGTTGTGCTGGGTAAAAAAACCTGTGTTGCGCGGTAAGGTATTGCATACGCTCAATGCCGCTGTTTATAAACGGTTTATTAAAGAAGGCATTGAAATACCATTCCCTCAACGGGATGTGAATGTTCGATCTGCATCAGGAGACAATCAAAAAGGTGATATGAATAAAGATTCCTGAATAGAAAGACCCATCAAGATAAATCGGTTATTGTGTTATAAATATAACCATTGACTGAATGGGTAAATCTTTTTAGCAGCGGCTATATTTTCTATGTTAAAGGGAGGAATACATGCAATTTTTAAAAAAGAAGACATTGACTGGACTGGCCAGAACCTGTGGCTGAGCAGCAAAAATTAGTCCGACGGATCTGTCGGATGCACTAAAAGGCCTTACACCACCATCTGATCCAAATCTTTTGGTGGGGATTGAAACTGCAGATGATGCGGCAGTCTATACGCTTTCTGACGAGATGGCCATGATTAATACCGTGGATTTTATTACCCCGCCGGTGGATGACCCCTATTGGTTTGGTCAGATTTCTGCAGCCAATTCAATTTCAGATATATACTCAATGGGTGGAAAACCGCTGACTGCCTTGAATGTAGTTATGTTCCCCTCCAAGCAACTTGATATGGGAATATTGCATGACATTCTCAGAGGGGGGCATGACAAGGTTGTAGAGGCAGGTGCTTGTCTGGTTGGCGGCCATACGGTTGATGATGAAGAACCCAAATATGGTCTGTGCGTTAATGGTATTGTTGATCCGAAAAAAGTGATCACCAATGCAGGTTCAAAGCCAGGTGATGCTTTGGTCCTCACAAAACCGATAGGTTCAGGCGTTTTATTTAATGCAGTGCGCTCGGGTAAATTACCATTTAAAGATTTGGAAAATGATGTTCTACCTGTACTGGCTTCTTTAAATGATATTGCCATAACAACAGCACTTAAGTTTGATGTGCATGCCTGTACAGATATCACAGGGTTTGGAATTTTAGGTCATCTTCTTGAGATATCCCTTGGGTGTGATGCCAGGGTGGTGGTTGATTTTAAGGCACTGCCAATCTATCCGTATGCCCTGGAGATGTATAAAAAAGGTGAAACAACCGGCAGTAACAAGGGCAATCGCCAGATGGTGCAAACGCATAGTTTTGAGATACAAACTTCTTTGTCAAAACAGGAAGAGGCATTGCTGTTTGATCCTCAGACTTCAGGAGGATTGCTGCTGTCTATACCGGATTCGCAGAGTGATGATCTTATTAAAGCATTGAAAACACACGGCGTAACCGTCGCAGAAAAAATTGGTCATGTGGTCGCAGAAGCTGTAGGGATTAGCGTTGTATAGATAATGGAGATCTATTTTGTTATAGGTGGCCTTAGCATAATCACAGGCTTTTTATCTGGCCTGCTCGGTATTGGCGGAGGCATCGTCCTTGGTCCGCTTCTTCTCTACGTACCCCCACTATTAGGCCTTGAGCCTCTTGCCATGCGTGATGTAGCCGGTCTGACGATTGTGCAGGGTTTCCTGGCGTGTTTTGGCGCTGTCTTAGTACATCGTAAATTCCAGTTTGTCAGTGATAAACTCTCCTTATGCATGGGCTCCACTATCTTTATTGCCGCGGGTATCGGCGGAGCTGCTTCCGGCTTTATCTCAAATGAAATTTTACTTTTTATCTTTGCCGGCTTAGCGTTTACTGCCTCTATACTGATGATAAAACCGGTCAGGAATGATCCTGAAAAGCCAGATGCCTCAATGGTACAGTTTAGATGGCCAAGGGCTGTCAGTGTTGCGTCAAGTGTTGGGCTGCTTGGTGGTATGGTTGGGCAAGGGGGGTCCTTTATTCTGATCCCCTTGATGCGTTCATATGTTAAGGTGCCAACAAGAATTGCCATCGGCAGCAATTTAGCCATCGTAATGTTATCATCTTTAGCCGCTTTTATTGCCAAGGCAGCAACAGGTCAAATACTATGGGTAATGACTATTCCAATCGTTCTTACCGTCATTCCCTTTGCATCCCTTGGGGGATATGTCAGTTCAAAAGTATCGGTTCTGTGGCTTCGAAGGATTTTGGCTTCTCTGATAGCGTCTGCTGCTATATGGATGTGGCTTTCCTTGCTGTGGTGAAACAAATAAAATTTTCACCGAAAATTTAAACCCCCTATTGAATTTCAATCAGCAATCAGACAAAAGCGGCTTAACTTCGTGAGTGAAATATCCGGGCTAATTCAGCAATTGGTCGGTCGTCCTCTCAAACAACTGTGCTGGATCCACTAATTGCCCCTGTACAGATATAGACAGATGCAGGTGAGGGCCAGTGGCTCTCCCTGTTCGGCCGGATCGTCCAATAATCTGTCCCCTTTTCACGATGTCCCCTTGAGAAACCTCGAACATACTCAGGTGAAAATATAAAGAAATGACCCCGTTACCGTGGTCTATATACAGGGAGTTACCGGCATAATAGTGGGATTCAGCAAGGATCACCCTGCCATCTGCCACCGCTTCTACAGGTGTTCCTGTGGGTGCCCTGAAATCCAGTCCCCGGTGAGGATTCTTGGGTTTGCCGTTCAGCACCCGCTGAAGGCCGTAAGTGCTTGTGGTCTTTCCTCCCACCGGCAGGTGAAAGGGGATTTGCCACAATCGCTGGGCAGACCAGGTATTCTTAGCCTTCCGGGTCCGTATCCTTTCTGCTTTAATTCGTTCAAGTTCAACGGCGGGAGGGGTCACCATCTTGGATGGCAGAGATAGCTCTTGGCGGGGATAAGATTGGGCAACAATCTTTACCGACCGATGCCAAACGGTCTCCTTTCCCCTGGTCAAGGCCCGGACTAAAAGTGTCTGGGGGTCTGATTTGATGGTGAGTACATCTGTACCCAGCATGGCAATCGCCACATGGCGTCCGTTCCACTGAGAGACTGACGGTACAGCCACTCGGCCCATCCAATGGACAGAAATCCTATCAAAGGCATGGGCTGATGTCAGTCGAACAAGAAAAGGCTGCCCCATACCTACCTGCTTTGGATGGGCAAGGGTGATGGCCCCTGGGACAGCAATATTGCTTTCTGCCTGGCTGATGGCAGTTATCATGAGGCATATAAATAAACCAGCTGTCCAGAGTTTTATACCCAATGCGATAGTTCCTTTTCCTTTCATTTCAAGGAGTTGCACCCGTTTGATTTTTATCCAGTATTGCACGTATTTTATGAGAAAGATCCATCATCGCAATCGGCTTCAGTAGAAAACCTTTAATACCCAGAGATTCTGCTTTTTCTTCAGACATGACTTCACTGAAGCCTGTGCAAAGCAATATAGGAATATCAGGGCGGATTTTAGTCAGTTCTCCTGCGAGTTTGTCACCTGACATATTAGGCATCTGCATATCCGTAATTATTATATCAAATTTATCAGATAATGCACGGAACGCTTCAAGTGCTTCAATACTGCTGGTACGTGAAGTAACCTTATACCCTAACCGCTCCAACATATTTTTCTCCATTGTAACGATATTTTCTTCATCATCTACAAGAAGAATTCGTTCTGTTCCTCTCTGAATTGGTTTTTCGGCTTGAAGTTCCTGTTTTTCAGAAAGGTTCTTAAACACTGGTAGATATATACGAAATTCAGAGCCTTTGTCAGATCCACTATCAACTTTGATAGTTCCATTCATATTTTTTACAATACCGTGAACAACTGACAGTCCCATGCCAGTACCCTTACCTGTTTTTTTGGTGGTGAAAAAAGGATCGAATATTTTCTTTATTGTATCTTTATCCATACCTTTGCCTGTATCAGCCACTGTTAAACAGGCATAGACTCCAGCTTTCATGCCCAAAGCTATCGCATTATATTCATCCAATTTGATTTCTTTGAGGCTTACTTTCAGTTCCCCCCCAGCATCCTCCATCGCATGATAAGCATTGGTTGCAAGATTCATCATTACCTGATGAATTTGTGTAGGGTCTGCTTTAATCTCATCACAATCAGCATTGATATCTTGTCTAATTTTAATTGTCGTAGGAATCGAAGATCTGATTAGCTTTAAGGCTTCCCTGATAATAGGTTGAATCTTCATTCGTTTTAATTCATCAATATTTTGACTGGAAAATGTGAGTATTTGTTTTACTAAATCCCTTGCCCGCATACTTCCTCGATAAATCATTTCAAGCTTTTTTCGTACAGAACTTTCATCAGTAAATTCATTTAATAGCATCTCAGTGTTGCCGGTGATTGGAAAAAGGATATTATTAAAATCGTGTGCAATACCACCTGCCAGGATACCGATTGATTCTAACTTTTGTGCGTGTTTATATTTAATCTCAAGAGCTTTTTTCTCTGTAATATCTGTTAAATTAACCACCATTCCTGTTGGTTTTCCTTTATCATTTTTGTTAATAGCAGCGCTTAAAAGGACATCAAGGAGCTGGTGGTCTTTTGTATATCTTTTAGTTTCAAAGAATATGACTGCGTCATCATCTTTATACATTCGTTTTATCTTTTCATAAGATCTTTTTTTTTGGTTATCAGGAACAAATGGGATTGTTTTTCCCTTTAGTTCATCAAGGCTCCATCCAAAAATACGGATGAATGCAGGATTCAGATATAGTGGATAACCATCTAAATCATAAACGACCATAGGGTCAGGGTTCGCTTCAAGGATTGCTTTTAATTTTTCTTCACTTTCTCTTTGTGCAACTTCGGCTTCCTTACGTTGTGTAACATCCGTAAGAACTGAAATTATTTGATCTTTTAAAAAGGTAGATCTAAATTCGATATATTTTGATTGACCATTTTTGCATCTAATTTTAAACTCTCGATCCTCTATCCCACCTAACTGAATCTTATCATTTTCCCATCTTTTTATAATTATTTTTCTATAATCCGCATCTGGATATGCTTTTTCAAACCATTCTTTTTTAGAAGGAATATCTTTTTGCAGGTATCCCGTAATTTGTGTAAATTTAGGATTTACATAGAGGTATTGGCCATTGTGATCTGTCATGGCAATTCCATATGGATTGCTATCAAGAATCGCAGATAGAAGATCTTTCTCTTTTTGTAAGGCTTTTTCTGTCAGTTTTTTTTCAGTAATGTCTCGAATCGCTTCAATTGCCCCGACTAGATTTCCACTCCTGTCATATAACGGCGATGCTTTCAACCATACATAGATACTCTTTCCACCCCTAAATTTCGGCAAGTAAGCTTCACTGATTAATTCGTTACCGTTTTTCTCAATATTGCCATATGGGAAGTTGCTCTCTTGATCTTGATCCATAATAAGGTCGATCAATACCTGTCGGGGTTCTCCCCAGAATGGAATCGAATACGCATTGTCACCCTTTCCGATCATTTCCTCACTAGATAATCCAGTCATTTTCTCAATTGCGTGGTTCCAAGCTACTATTTTTTTGTTTCTATCGATGACAAAAGTAGGATCCGGTAGGGATTGGACTATATCTTTGAACTGGAGGAGAGTAGCAAGGGAATCCCTGTCCAAAGGTTTATCCATAGATGTATTGTTCTCAAATTCCCTTACTTTTTGTTCTAATTCTTCATAAGTGAGTTTTTGGGTCATATAAAATCTCTTCTATTGGCAGAACGAATGTGGTTTTTGAAAATAAATTCCTTTGAAAAATATTTTTCCTATTTTTTAAGATAGCAGGAAAGTCTTGATATTCAATTCAATTTCAATCAACTGTCTAATGTACAATAATTTGCAGTCCAAAACAAATTATATTATATTTGCAAAAGTAAAATTAAATTACCAGAATCTCAATCAACTAATTTGGAGCTGAAAATCATTCTTCTAATTCGAAGGGTATCTCTTAATTTTCAACCATTTAAAAGCCAATGATCCTTACATTAAGGGCATTAGGATTTCACGATGATTTTTGACCAAATATTGTTTTGTATCTTTGAGGATTTCGACTTGCAAAGACTTCTCCTTTGGATAATTTATCTTTGAGTCCAGGTGGGATATATTTTCAACTAAATAAAATTAGTTGAATATGAGAAAAGAGCATTCGACAGCAGTTGTGGATCGTATAATTGAATGCTGAATGTAATGAAAAAATTCTCCTCAAACACAAGATATTGAGTATACCACCGATTAAATTGTATATACTATCTGTCTAAAACTTTACGTATTTCTTCTGCAATTTTACTCATTGATACTGGTTTCATTACATAACCTGAAATCCCTGATTGTTGAGCTTTATCTTCATCAATTAAGGAGCTGTGACCTGTACAGAGTATAATGGGAATATCAGACCGAATTTCTTTTAATTTTTCAGCCATTTTTGCACCAGTCATCTGCGGCATGGTCATGTCTGTGATGACTATGTCAAATGAGTCAGGTTTTGACTGAAACAAATCAAGTGCTTCTACAGGGTTTAAACTTGTTTTGACATGGTAACCAAATTTTTCAAGTACCTGCTGCATCATATTTGTAATGGATTTTTCATCATCAACAAAAAGGATGTTTTCAGTACCATGTGGAATTGCATCTGTTGTTTTATTTATTATTTCAGGTGCCTCGTCAATAACTGGAAAAAGAATTGTGAAAGCAGTGCCTTTTCCAACCTGGCTGTCAACTGTAATGGTGCCATCATGGTTTTTGATAATACCCTGGACGACAGTTAATCCCATGCCCGAACCTTTACCAAATTCCTTCGTTGTAAAATAGGGGTCAAAGATTCGGTTGATGATTTTAGAAGGAATACCAGGCCCTGTATCACTCAGAGTGATTTTAAGGTAATTGTCTGCAATAGTCAGGTCTGGATAATTATTGACTGTCTCTTTGTCTAAACCTGCTGTTTCTATGTTTATTTCCAGGGTACCGCCAGTTTCTTCCATGGCATGGGAAGCATTTATGCAAAGGTTCATCATGATTTGATTAATCTGTATCGGATCGGCAAGTATTGGTATTTCAGCATCAGGCAATTGTTTTTTAATTTCTATGGTACTTGGAATAGTTGATCTTAAAAATTTAAGACTGTCTTTAATAACTGTAACTGCACCGATGGGTTTTAGCTTCTGGTCAGTTTTACGGCTGAAGTGGAGTAACTGTTTTACTATGCCTGCAGCTTTGAGACTGGCAGTTTTGATTTCCTGAAGATTTTGATGAGCAGGATTCCAGTCTGGTATATCTTCGAGTGCAAGTTCTGTATTTCCAGAAATCATGTAGAGCAGATTATTAAAATCATGGGCTATACCACCTGTAAGAGTACCTATGGATTCCATTTTTCGGGACTGCTGCAGTTGAGCTTCAATGTTTTTCATTTCGGTGATATCATGAAAAATTGTTAATTTTGAAACCTTACCGCCGGCATGAAAGATGGGTGAATTGGAAACTGAATAATAATGATTGTCTTTTGGGTTAGCCACCTCATAATCAACCGTCTCTCCTTTGATAATTTGATCGAATACACACCATGGGCACTTTGCATCTCTGTCATAGATAATTTTATAACAAAGTTTATCTATGGCATCAGTCCCAACCCTGTTAGTCATAGCTGGATTCATATATTCGATTTTCAATTCAGAAGAGCAGATATAAGTGGCATTTTTCATGGATTCCATCATTACACGGTATTTCTCTTCACTCTCTTGCAAAGCGTCTTCATTTTGTTTGCGTTCTGTAATGTCTTCAATAATTCCAATAGTGTAAATAGGTTCATCTGTCGATTTTTTAACTAATACTGCTGTAATGTTTATCCAAACAATGGAACCATTCTTATGTAAAAAACGTTTCTCCATTGAATAACTCTCAAGTTTTTTTTCTATCAACTGTTGAAAATATTCTATATCAGCATTCAAATCATCAGGATGAGTTATCTCTCGCCAAGAAAGTTCAAGCAGTTCTTTTTCAGGATATCCAAGAATGCTGCATAATTGCTTGTTTACCCGTAGAAAATGCCCGTCTACTACTGATGCCTGACAGATTCCAGCCCCAGCTTGTTCAAAAATGTTTCGAAACAGTTCTTCACTTTCCAGTAATGCTTTTTCTGCCTTTCGGCGTTGTGTGATATCTGCTCCTGAAGTTAAAATTCCTTTAACATTTCCCGCCTTATCTTTGATTATTGCATCATGCCATGCTATAATTTTTTCATTTCCATTCTTAGTAAGAATTGACTTTTCATAATACTCAATCCCCCTTTTTTCACCAGACATGAGTTTTTCATATAAATTTATTATTTTCGCAGTATTTTTTTTGGGAAGAAAATTGTCAAACCAGTTTCGCCCTATGATTTCATCTTTTGTGTATTCTAAAATCTCACAACCTTTCTTATTTATCTGAATGACATTTTGATTCCTATCAAGATAAAGCATCATAACTTCAGCAACATCAAAGTATTGCTGTGCTTTATCCCGCTCTTTGATAAGCATATTGTCAATCTGCTTTTGTTTGGTGATATCATCAATTGTCGTAACAATACACTCCTCACCTTTATATTTTATGGTTTCCAAGGAAATTCGGCCTATTCGTAACTCGCCGGAACAATGCCGAAATTCAATTTCCATAGCCTTAACGCTATTATTTGTTTGTAGAATATGTGTTACTCTTTTGCGATCTTCTTTTTTTATCCAAAAGCCTATTTCTAAAGAGGTCCTTCCTATGCTTTGTTTACGGTCATAGCCCAAAATTGCAGAAAATGCATCATTTACCTCAACACATTTACCATCACTCATTGTTATTATGGCCATACCCATAGGGCTATTGTAAAATATTTTTGAAAATAAGTCTTTGTTTGCATGAAGTTTTTTCGATATCTGCTCATTCTCTTTTTTCTCTAATTCCTGAATTTTTTTTTCTAATTCTTCATAGGTTGGTTTTTCAATCATCAAAAAAGTCTCCAGATTTAATATAAAATACTTTGTGTTTTCTAAAGATATTCAAAGTCAAAGAGAAGTCATTTTTACTAGCGCAACTTCAATATGTATCTTTATAATCAATCATATTGTGAATATAGACACAATAGGTATTTATACCTACTATATTAAGACTCTTTGATGAATTTAAAGAAAGACTGGAACAGATTTTATTCAATATCATGTGTTGTTAAGGGTAATTCAACCGGGTTCAATACAATATTTATGTACGAGATGAATATGATTTGCAATTACATTATATAGCCAAATGTAATTGCAAATTTCCCAAAATCTAATTAACAAAAAAATGCTTAAAATACCTATTTTTTTACAGCATTTGACAATTAATGAATGTCATGGCAAATTGCGGTTAAAGATTAAATTATTATAAAATGGCGAAAGCATTTGGAGAAAGAAGTAATGGACCGTCCCATAGGTATTTTTGATTCTGGAGTGGGGGGACTGAGTGTCTTAAAGGAAATCAGAAGACAGCTTCCTTTTGAATCCATTAACTACTTAGCAGACAGCAACAATTGCCCATATGGATCCAAAAATGAGAAGGATGCATTTTTACTTGCCAAAAAGAATATTGAATTTCTTCTTGAACTTAATTGTAAATTAATTGTTATTGCGTGTAATACAGTAACTGCTTTGGCTATAGACAATTTCAGGTCAGAATATAAAGTACCCTTTATTGGAATGGAGCCGGCTTTAAAACCTGCCGCTTTGAAAACAAAAACAAAAAAGGTCGGTATCCTTGCCACTGAAAATACATTTAATGGCAAGCTTTTTAAACAAACTTTTGAGAAGTATGCAAAAGACTTAGATGTTTTTGTCCAACCGGGATATGGCCTCGTAGAGCTGGTTGAACAGGGCGATCAGAATAGCCCAAAAGCCAAAAAACTTTTGGAGGAGTATCTTTTGCCCATGGTGGAAAAAGGAGCCGATACAATTGTACTCGGGTGTACCCACTATCCATTTTTTAAAGAAATGATTCAACAGATTACACAAAATAAAGTGAGCATCATTGACCCTTCTGATGCAGTTGCCGCCCAGACAAAAAGAGTATTAATTGATTTTTATTTAGTCGCAAAGGATGACAACGATCCCACGTTTAATTTTTATACTACAGGGGAAAAAGTAATCGCTGAAAAATTTTTATCCTGCACCATGGACAGACCTTACGGGCTTGAGCAGATTGATGGAGACCTTTGATGATGGGAAGGTATTTATTTGTTTTTATAGAAGCAGGGTCTATGAAATCAAATCATTTATTTTTTTAAGAAGCACATCCTTATCAACCGGTTTATCAAAAAATTCATCTGGGCTGAAATAGTCAGCATCATCATATTTGTTAAATTTTAAACCTAGCTCATCTTCCATTCCGGAGATACCAAAAATAATTGTCTTTTTAAGATCAGGGGTGTTCCTTACTTGTCTACAGACCTCAAATCCAGAATAGGTTGTTTCCATCATGACATCCAGCATAATAAGGTCAGGGCGCATTTTTTCTATCAATTTAAAACCCATTTCTCCATCTTTGGCGGTTTCAACTTCAAAGCCATTTCTGGTTAGAAATGTTTTCATAGTGAACAGGTAATCCATGTTGTCATCAATAATGATTATTTTGAAGGGTTTATCCCCCATATCCTGCTTCCCCTTTCTTCTTAAGAATAAAAAAAATATAACGATAGTTCATGATAAAAATTATGTCAATTCCTAAAATCTTTTTTCACTCTAAAATCATCTTCTTGTCAGGCAATCTAAAGATGACTCTAAACAGACTCCCTTGACCCTTTTTGGATAACACTTCAATTTTACCATTATGATTTTTAACAATTCTGTCGACAACCATCAGACCAAGTCCTGTTCCAGAATCTCCTTTTGATGAGAAAAATTCTTTAAACAGATTTCCTTGAGTGTCTTTGTCCATTCCTTGAGCGTTGTCTTCCACCTCAAACAAGTAATGATAATTGTCATAGAAATCCACCCTGACAAATACTGAAAATTTTCTTTTTTTTGCATCTTTTTCACAGGCCTGAAGAGAATTCCAAATAAGATTTCCCAGCATTCGGGAAATTCCGGTGGGATCAATTTTTAATGAAGGCACCTTTGGATTTAATTCTAATAATAGCTGAATTCCCATTGAAGAGGCCTTCTCAGTAAATAATTGTCCAGCCTGACGAGCCACAACAGCAGGTTTAACCAGCTGAAGAGAAGGCTTCCTTTCTTTGGCAGAATAAAGAATATTCTGGGTAATTCGCGTAATCTCTGTAATATTCTTCTTAACAATTTCCCAGCCCTGGAGAGAAAGTTTTGCATCTTTATCCTTTATGCCTTCCTCTACAACATATGCCCCACCCTGGAGTCCTTCTAAAATATTTTTTATATCGTGGGAAAGTAATGCAATCGATTGTCCCAGGGTTACAAGTTCCCTGTGAGAGTCTTTTATCCTTCCCACATTTACCAGCAACTTAATACAAGCCTTGACATTGCCAACAGCATCAAACAAGGGGGCTGAAAATGCGATCATTTCAATATCACTGCCATCAGACAGATGGATAGATTCTTCAACAATATGCACTTTTTTATCTTTAAAAGTGTTTCGAACCGGGCAAATGCTGCATTGATGATTCGATCCCTTTAACACTGAATGACAATGCTTATTGATGACATCATCACCAAAATCATTCTTAAAAGTTTGATTGGCAAAAAGAATATTAAACTCCTGGTCTTGGATCATAATGTAGCAGGGTAGAGCATCAATAATGCTTTTAAACGTCAGGTCAATTATTTCGGAATTATTTGAGTCGTTCATTCAACATCCTTGAATTGGGTATTAAATCGATTATCTTGGGCTGCCCATAGTAATCACCTGGCAGGTTGCAAATTTTGAGACATTTGCAGCTGTCCTGATATAAGTCAACCGTTTCGCTTCACGTCTGCCGGCTGTCCCCATTATGATCATATCAACGTCATTTTCCTCGGAATATTTGATAATCTCAACATCTGGAGATCCGACTTTGACCACAAGTTTATGATCAATTACATCACGGCATCTTTTGTAATAAATTTTTTTTAATGCGCCTAACGCCTGAAGCCTGTTCTGTTCATCAAGATCCTCTGATTTTATGATGGATTCTTTTTTTGACAGAGGGGGATCAAAGATTTGAACGCTGCATGGATTTATTGCAGGAATTACATTAAAAATATGAAGGGTTGCTTTATACTTGTTTGCCTGATCAAAGGCATGAACAAAAGAAGCTTCAGCATCCTTTGAATAATCAGTGCAAAGTAGAATATTTTTATATTTTAAGTCGATAGTGACCATAAAAAGACTTTATGCTCCATTATAATAGGTTTCTCTATTTTAAAGTGACTTTACCAAACAGATGATAACAGGTCAAGAAGTAGGATAATGTATATCTTATTGACATCAATTCAAACCAGGCCTATTGTTTTTACATGATAAAATTTGTAATACATTAAGTAGTAAAATAAATTTATTTGGATAGGAGACAACGGCTGTGGCACATGAATATTCCGTTCAGATTCATGACTGGATCAGTAAAAAATTTAAAAATGCAAAGCAAGAAATTGAGTTGGCAAAAAAACAGAATAATTCTAATAGTAAGAGTTACTATAATGGCCAGCTGCAAGAGCTGTCTGACATTCGACAGTACTTAACAGATCAAGTGGATCTGGAGACTCAAAAGTATTATTAATAAAAGAGTATAGGGTTTTTATGGCATATATATATTTATTAAATTTATATGAAAAAATTGATCTTCGTTTGGATGAAGCAAACGCATTAAAAACAAAAGGAAAAAAAACACCAGATGAAAAAAGAATGCTGGATGGTAAAATAGATATCCTTTTAGAATTCAAAGAATTTTTATCAGATAATTTGAATCGAAAGCTTCCCAAACGAATCAGAAAACGATTGTTAAAACCAGATGAATAATTTTAATAAGGGTCTACCCTGGATATTTCATAACCATCTGCAATGACGAAATAGTCGTTCATTGTTGCTATTAAAGCAATGAAATATCCGGGCTATTCTTTCAGCTTTGAAAGCCTTCCCCTTAGAAAGCGTACCCTAAAAACAGAGCCTTCTCCCAATTTTGAAAAAACACTGATATTCCCCCCATGTTCCTGAATGATTTTTTTAGTCATTAAAAGGCCAAGTCCAGTGCCTTCAAGACCCTTTGTGGAAAAAAACTTTTGAAAAAGCCGTTTTCTGTGCTCATCATCAATACCGTGTCCGTTATCTTGAACCTCAATAAAGATAGACCCTTCTTCTTCAAATAAATTAATAGTAATTGTTTTTTTTCGGGTATCTTCGATGTCGGAAAAAGCATCAATAGCATTTCCTACAAGGTTTGTAAGGGCTTCATGTATTTTTTCGTAGTCAAGAAAAACAGGCGAGATTTTTTGGTCTTCCTTAAAAATAAATCGGATGTTGTTTTTCGTTGCCTTTGCAGTAAAAGACTCTATTACTTCATTAATAATTTCTGCAGGGTCGCAGTCTTTTGGTGTGATCGTTCGGAATCTGGCATAATTTAAAAATGCCATGGAAAATTCTCTGATTCGTTCTGTATTTCTTGTAAGGGCTTCAATCCCTTTATGAACCCGTTTAATATCCCCTTTTCCAATACCAGACTTTAAAAAATACATCCCCCCATCTAGTGCATTGATAAGGTTTTTTATTCCATGAGCCAAACCGGCAACTGTTTGACCAACAATAGCCATTCGCTCTGCTTCTATTTTTTCTTTTTCAAGGTTTTTCAACTGGCTGATATCATGAACCGAGAATGCCATGCCAATATTTTTATCTATGTCTTTGAGTTTGTTTCCAATCAACCGCCCGGAAAATTTATCCCCATTGCTTCTTTTTAGCTGAGCATCAGGCAGGTAAACATGACTGCGTTCTTCAGATACTTTTGCAAGAAATCCTTTAGGGAGCATGGTGTTAATGTCTTCTAAGGAAACAATTTGGCCCTTATCAATATTAAACAGGCTTCGGGCGGCAGTGTTGAATACTTCAATTTTTCCTCTTTTACTAATTCCCACAATACCATCCATAGAGGTATTTATAAGAGATTCAAGATAGCTGTGAGCAGTTTCAAGCCTGCTTTGCAGTTTTACTGTGGCTGAAATATCGACAGCCATTTCCATGACTAAATCATGCGTTTTCTCTTCTGCTTTTAACAAAATAGTAATGACATGCATATGAACGGTTCGGCCGTCTGTTAAGTTCCAGACATGATATCCGGTATGCTGCATACCATCGTCAAAGGTCTGTCTGGCTGTGCATTCCAGGCATTTTTCTTTTCGGCCTTTTAAAGCAGAATAGCAATACTCGCCCTGAAGGTTTCCGATCATGTCTTCGGCTCGTTTGTTTGCCCTTACAACCTGAAATTGTCTGTTAATAATCATAACGTTACAGGGAACCTGTTCAAAAAGTAGTTTATACTCTTTTTCTGTTTTTTTAAACCGAGTGGTTTCAGTGCTTATTTCAACAAGATAATTTACTTGCCCTTTTTTATCTATGACAGGTACAGTATATTTTATGTAGTAGATAAGATGACCATTTTTATCATAACCGGTCTGTTCGCTCACACTTGTCTTGGCATTTGAAAAAGCAAATCGACTCGTACAGTCTTCACAGATTTCATTTTTCTTTTTATAAATATCAAAACACTTTTTTCCCTTCCAGTCACCAAATCGGTTTTCAAATGCCTGGTTAGCATAAATGATGTTTAGTTCTGGGTCTAAAGCCGCAATAAATACAGGAGCGGCATTAAAGAATTCTTTTTCTATCCAGTCTTTTAAGTCTTGGGGTGTTTCAGTCATAAGAATACCCTTAATATACATTTTTTAATATCAGTTTTAATATATCCTATTTTTCTTTACAGGATGCCAGATTTAAAAATTTTTTATTTTTCTCCTTGACAAGCATTGACAATTTATTTAATTCATACTAACTTGATATAGATTAAAATAATATACATTGCAACAGTAAAGAACTAATATGCTATGAAACTCGTAACACAAGTCAGATATGGTATCAGAATAATGCTTGATTTAGCAATGAACCAGGGCAAAGAAGTTGTTCAAATGGGTGATATATCATCTCGGCAGAATATTTCTTTAAAATATCTAGAACAGCTTATTCGACCCATTAAAGAGGCTGGATTTGTCATCAGTAAAAGAGGGCGAAAAGGTGGCCATCGATTGGCGATTTCTCCAGAAAAAATAACATTGGCTCAAATTGTTCGGATTTTTGAAAAAGAGGTGACACTCCAAGACTCAGCTGAGGACAAAGAAGGGTATTCTGAATATCAGGATTCTTTAATTAGAGGAGCGTGGGATGAGGCGATAGAAGCATTTTACAACCGACTTGAAAAAGTCACGTTAGCGGATCTATCACTCGATACAACAAAAAAAATCTGGAGTGATTCAGATTTATTAATTTTTGGATAAATAAGAGTGAAAAGGAAAATATTTAAACCAATAACGAGGAGAGGTAAATGAAAAAGATCGTAATACTTGGATCTGGTGCAGGTGGAACCATGTGTGCCGCAAAATTAAGAAGACACTTGGGTCGGGACTGGCAAATTACCATTATTGATAATGATGAAAAACATCACTATCAGCCAGGATGGCTTTTTATTCCATTTGGTATTTATACTGCAGAAGACTGTGAAAAACCCAAACGTGACTTTATCCCATCAGGCGTTGATTTTATTTTGGATGAAGTGGTTGGTGTGAACACAGAACAAAACGAAGTTGAATGTAAGAAAGGTAAGTATGATTATGATTGGCTGATCGTTGCTACAGGCTGCCAACCCGTGCCAAATGAAGTTGAAGGCCTTGAAGACTGGAAAGCAGATCCAAAAGCCAATGAGCAAACCTTTTTCACACAGGAAAGTGCTGTTGCCCTATTTCACAGAATGAAATATTTTGATAAAGGCAAGATGATATTTAATATTGCTGAAATGCCTCATAAATGTCCAGTTGTTCCCATGGAGTTTATTTTTATGGCAGACTGGTTCTTTGCCAAAAATGGTTGCAGGGATAATATTGAAATTGAATTTGTAACCCCTAATACGGGTATTTTTACAAAACCAATTGCAACAAGTGTCATGAGTGCAACTGCTGAAGAGAAACAAATCAAAGTAACCCCAAGCTTTGACCTTGAAGTTGTCAATAAGGAAGAGGGATATATTGAATCAGCCAGAGGTGAAAAGATCGATTATGATCTGTTTATCTCTACTATGCCTAACTTGGGTGCTGACTATATTGAAAATTCAGGCATGGGAGATGGGATGGGGTATGTACTCACAGATCATCATACCTTGAAAGCTGAAAAATTTGAAAATATTTATGTTGTCGGTGATGCAACGAATGTACCCACATCAAAAGCGGGTTCAGTTGCGCATTATGAAGCAGATATCGTTGTTGAGAATTTGCTTCTTGAAATTGATGGTAAAGCACCAAAACCATTGTTTGATGGGCATTCAACTTGCTTTATTGTGTCTGGTTATGACAAAGCATTCTTGTTTGACTTTAACTACAAAACTGAACCGCTTCCTGGTAAGTTCCCGTTCCCAGGTATAGGTCCTTTTGACCTTGTTGGTGAAAGCGCTACCAACTATTGGGGCAAGATGATGTTTAAATGGGTATACTGGAATCTTCTTCTGTCAGGACAGGATATGCCGCTTGAGCCACAAATGGCTATGGCTGGAAAACATTGGCCTAAAGTTGAAACAGAATAGGAGGCTGATATGACAAATGAAGAGTTAATACTGGAAAAACTGGAGCGTTTAGAAGCTCAGATCCAGCCTATGGTCAAAACCAGTGAGAAGGTGGCAGAGTTAAAAAACGATCTGATGCCTCTGTCAATGCAAGCGACAGCGATTTTCATTGAGCAGCTCCAAGAAATCGAATCAGGTTTCCAGCTTGAAGATTTTCTGTCACTCGTAAAAGAGACAGCACGAAACACAGGAAATTTTGTGTTTGCTTTAAAACAGATGGCCAGTATTATTGAATTTGTGAAAGATTTGGAGCCATTGATGAAATCTGCTGTGCCTCAGACCATTGAAATTCTGGATGAAATGGAGCAAAAAGGGGTTTTCAGGATGTTTAAGGCTACCCTTGATTTAAGATCAAAGGTCGCAGCAGCATATACGCCTGAGGATATTGAAATGATGGGTGATACGCTTGTTGCATACATGGGGCTTGCCAAAAGTCTTTCTGACCCTAAAGCAGTTAAACTGTTAGAAGGCCTGTCCAAGGTTCCATCTAAAGTTGATCTGGATAATGCAAAAAGTGTCGGTGTTATGGGACTTGCTACTGCTGGATTTAATCCAGAAATTAGTAAAGGTCTGGGTGTTGCCTTGGAGTTAACAAAAGCTTTAGGCAAAATTAGCGGGAAAGAAAATAACCCCGGATAAAAGAGAATAATATAATATAAAAGGAAGAATCTATGGTTAATGCTTCTGAAAAAAAGATACTTGTAGTGGATGATGAACCAGATGTAAGAAATTTTCTAACCACTTGTATTCAGGATGCTGGGTTCATAGTAGATTCAGCCATTGACGGGCAGGATGCGCTTGAAAAGATCGAAAAAGAAGTACCGGATTTGATGACGCTTGATATGGTCATGCCAAGAAAATCCGGGATTGAACTCATCCGGACGTTAAGGAAAAATGATAAATGGTCAAAATTACCAGTTATCGTTATTACCGCCCATGCTCGAAATGAATTTGCAAGTGAAGACATCAAAGGTTTTAATGCTTTTACGTCCGGGTTAAAGCCAAGACGGACAATTGAAAAACCTGTCACACCCGAAGTTCTTGTAAATACGATCTGTGATATTCTAGACGTTGAGCCTGAAGTAAAAACTACAGTGACTGACGGCGGGTCAGATGAGGAAAAACTATTAAAGATGATCAAAGAAAGTGATTCAGATACACTTAAACAGATCAAAGATTTTGTAGGGAAGCTTTAATAATCCTCAATAACAAACAAAGCCTGCGGCAAATTATTGCTGCAGGCTTTGTTCTCTTTTTAACCCCACAGGTGTTCCAGTAGGGTAAAAAACATGACAATAAATTAATGTCTTCAAGAACCCACTAAAAGTTGCTTCCTGAAAATCCAGAACAAAAGTGGCTTTTGCTGTGTAAACACTATTTATTTATGCATTGGGGTTAATTCATTGAGTTAAAGGGGGGCATTCAGGAAGTCCGGGTGTTTTTTTATCATCTCTAATTAGGTCAGCTATACTTATGCCATCTAATTTTTCGTATAAAGCACTTGTGGCATCATACCATGCATTACGGACTAAGCATTCAGATGCCATATCACATTTCTCAGGAGAACTGACACATTCTACAAGATCAGTTTGGCCTTCAAACAGCCGTACAATTTGACCAAGGGTTATACTACTAGGGCTTTGGGCCAGCAGATGTCCACCTTTTGGTCCTCTCACGCTTTTTACAATTCCTGCAAGTTTTAAGCTTCTAAGAAGTTGCTCTAAATATTTAACTGGTATTTTTTGACTGAATGCAATTTTACTAACCTGAATAGCACCCTGATCTATTTTTAAAGCAAGTTCGATCAGTATTCTTGTTCCATACCTGGTTTTTGTAGAAAGTTTCATTTACACCTATCTAAAACATTGTGAACACTTCTATTTGTCGAAGAATTACATTTTTCCTCAATATAGTCAACGATTTTACCTCATCTGCGGTGTTGCAGGCCGCTTGCGGTAGAGGACTACAGCTTCACGACCTGTGCCTTGCAGCTAAAGCAAAATCGTTTCGGGTCTGACCTTTAGGTTATGAAATATCCGGGTTAAGCGGCCAAATTTGTTAACCCGCTTTATTTTTATTCAAAAACTTTTGAAATTCTCTTTGAAAAAATACTGCCCAGGCGTCTGTAGAATTCAACCGCAGCTTTGGCATCATTGTTAAAAATTTCTTCAACTTTATTTTTAGGGATCCTTAAAACCGAAGTTTTGGCTCTACAAATGCTGGTGGAAGTGTAAATACCATTTTCAACAATGGATGACCACCCAAAAACCTCTCCTGGTTGATCAAGCGTACACAGGGTCATATTTTTTTCTTTGATAAAAAGATCAATAGATCCTTTTTCAAGAAAATAGAGAAAATCAGCAGGCGTTCCTTTTTTAAAAATGGTATCTCCTTGTTCAAATGTTTTTTCTGAACAGCCTTGTTTAATGTCATTAATCACATTAGAATCAAATCCTTCGAAAAATTTGATCTCTTGGATATCCATTTTGTTTCTCCTTTTTTAAAAAATTAGCATCCATGAAAATGAGATTTGATACCGGAAAAACAATAGTGAGTAAGAGCGGCCCGTTAATATGGAAAGAATTTTCAGATCTGTATGTATCGAGATGAGGCATCCAAATCTAATTTAACTATATACAATTAATATACAGTACTTTAGTAGGGATTAAAAGCGATTTGTTGACGTGCTAGAAATTCTGTCTGCTACCAGTCAATGGGAAAATAATCTTTTAAAAATTTCCCGCACCAGTGTTTTCCGGTAAGAATGCCATGAAAAAACGGGTCACAAACCCTTGCTGCTCCGTCAACAATGTCCAGAGGCGGCTGAAAATCATGGCGATCCTGTTTAAGCTTTGCCAGAATGGCAGGGTCTTCATCAGTAACCCAGCCTGTATCAACGGAATTCATAAAGATTCCGTATTTGACCAAATCGCTGGCCGCAGTATGGGTAAGCATATTTAATGAGGCTTTGGCCATATTGGTATGCGGATGGCGACTGCCTTTTTTGAACCGCAGGAATTTACCTTCCATTGCCGAGACATTTACAATATGTTTTTTCCCTGTAAAATCATGCTTCATTAATTCGGCCAGGCGATTACACAAAACAAAAGGGGCAACAGAATTTACCAGCTGAATTTCTAACATTTCAGATGTCTGGATTTCCCCAAGCCGAAGCCGCCAGGAATTGGTTTTTCGCAGGTCTACCTGTTGGAGGTCAGCATCCAGTTTTTCAGCAGGAAAGACCGTGGGAACATCCAGAGAATGATCATAAGAATAAGGGATTTGGGACAGCTGGGCAGATAGCCGCAACCCCACGCCAGGCGCTGTACCATTCCAGGAGACGGGTAAGGCTTTTTCCTTACCGATATTTTGTTCTTGTCCATATTCCAGTTGTGTAAGACAGGTCTTGTATTGTCCTAGAATGGTCTGGGCATCTATTGGTAATTTGTCGAGAGATTTTAACTCATTTTGCATAAGGTGGGCATAAAATCCAGGGGGGCGTCGAACCGTTTGGGCAGCATTATTGATTAAAATATCCAGACGCTGGTAAGTGTCTTTGATATAATCAGTAAACAACTCAACACTGGGAGTATGTCGAAGATCCAGACCATAAATTTGAAGCCTGTGGCCCCAGTTCGGAAAATCAGGTTCCTTGGAAAATCGCAAAGCTGAGTCTTTGGGAAAACGAGTGGTGGCAATCACTTTTGCCCCTGCTTTAAGCATCATCAAGGTGGCCTGATATCCGATTTTGAGTCGCGAACCTGTAATTAATGCCACCTGCCCTTTTAAAGATGTCGTCTGGTGACGTTTTTCATAATTGAATGATGCACATTCCGGGCACATGGTGTCATAAAAATGATGCAGTTGTGTAAATTCAGCTTTGCATACATAACAATTTCGAGGAGTTTCAAGTTTTTGCGTAGTATTTTCTTTGTTGCTTTTTCTGTGGTCGAATGAAATTTGTCGAGGAGCGGTAAACACTTCATTGTCTCTGGCTTTTCTAATGCCAGTCGCTGCTCTTAATCGCCGTTCTTTTTTAATAACTGCCAAGCGTTTTTGCCTTTTTTTATCTTTATTTCGCTTTTTAATTTCTGAACGATCAGGCCGGGATATTTTTCCGGCAGCAGTGATCAAAGCAATTCTTTCTGAGTCTGATAAAAGGGCCAGAAGGTCAGACTGAGCCGCTAATTTTTCTATAATAGGGATGCATTCACGTATGGCCTCAAGGTTTTTTTTCTCTTCCTTATTTGTTTGATCTATTTTGTCGGCATCCTCATCAATTGCAGTCATTTTAGTTTTTTATCCTAATTCCAGTTAAAAGAATGAAATTATTATAGATTTTTAATGAATTTGTCAATCAATCTTGTAGAAGAACTATAGTCGTTGTCAAAAATACATTCCGATTGGTTTTGAATAAACAGGCGTGCAAAACATAGTCCTTTTCCATTTCACTAATCAACATTATATTTCGCAGCTGATCACAACTTAAATTCTTCAACCCAGATTGAAAATCGTTTCGCATGGTTTTTATTAATTTTTCCTAAATCTTTAATAATTTGCTTTGTTGTAATTTTTTTTCCTGCTTTTTTGGGACTTTTTGAATGATATTTATCTGCAACACAGATGATTTTTTCTTCAAGGGTTTTGGGTACCATATCCCTGTGAGGTAAAGGAAGATTGTTTGATATAATGTTGTTTTTTGTAATCCCCGCACCCGTATGGCGCTCACAGACAAGTCCGTATTCGCGAGGTAGCCCTTGTTTATCAAGGAGCTTTCGCCCTAAGTATCCATGACAGATGTAAGGAAAGTCTCCTCCACAGCCTAGTGATTTGGCCTCAGTGAGATATATACCGATATCGTGCAGCATAGAAGCTTTTTTGATAAATTCAAGATCTGGATTCAGATGCTTAAGGTTACTGGCAATTTCAATGCTTTTTTTAGTGACAATTTGACTGTGTTCAACAAGAATTTGATACAGTTTAGTATCTGGAGGATAAAATTTTTCGATGATGGCGAAAGGATCCATTTTCTATGAAAGAAGAACGCCTTCAATAAATGGGTCCAGGTCTCCATTTAAAACTCTGTCAACATCACCGACCTCAAAATTGGTTCGATGGTCCTTAACAAGTCTATAAGGATGAAGAACATAAGACCTGATCTGACTTCCCCAGGCAATATCATCTTTGCCATCATGGAGTGTTTGCATTTTTTTATCCTGCTTTTCTTTTTCAAGCTGGTAAAGTCTTGACTTTAAGACTTTAAATGCAATTTCTTTGTTTCGATGTTGGGAGGGCTCTTGCTGGCATTGAACAACCACACCTGTTGGAATATGGGTGATTCTGACTGCACTGCTGGTCTTGTTTACATGCTGCCCACCAGCACCACTGGCACGGTATACATCAATTCTAAGATCTGACTCATCAATATCAATATTAATTTCGTCTTTGATCTCAGGATATACAAATACAGATGCAAAAGACGTGTGCCGTTTTCCGCTTGCATTATATGGAGAAATCCGAACAAGTCGATGGACCCCTGATTCAACCTTCATAAATCCATAACAGTTTACGCCTGAAACAATAAGGGTTGCTCCCTTAATTCCTGCCTCATCTCCGGGTTGATAGTCAATGATCTGATATTTATATCCTTTTTTATCTATCCATCGAGTGTACATTCGAAACAGCATTTCAGCCCAGTCCTGCGAGTCTGTTCCACCCGCACCAGCATTGATGGAAACAAGCGCATCTCTTGCATCATCCTCGCCATCAAGGGTAATCTGCACGGAGAATTTTTTTATTTTTTTTTCAAGTAAGGGTAAAAGAGATGACACCTCTTTTTCACTGTCTTTATCCGATTCTTCAAAGGCAAGTTCTAAAAGAACATCTGCATCTTCAATATCTTTATAAATAGTTTCCCAGGTATCTAAAAGATTTGAAAGATAGGTTCTTTCTTTTAAAAGATCGGTTGCTTTATCTGGATCATTCCAGAAATCTTGTTTTGAAATAATATGTTCAAGTTCACGGAGGCGATTTTGTTTTACCGGGAGGTCAAAGATACTCCTTGAGCTTGTTGGTTTTGGCGTAAATAGATTGAATCGTTTGTTTTAATTCTACACTCATTTTGATGTCTCCTCAGTGTTTTACCAAAAAGTTTTTCTGACACCTTTTAACATAAAAATAAAACAGATTGCAACTAATGAGCTTATGGCAAAAATATCTCCATACTTTGTATAGAAACTGATCTGTTTCAGGGCCGGCAGTTGTTGTGTGATAACTTGATCTGTAAATAAAGGTGTTGCCTCAAGGATTTTCCCCTTAGGATCAATAAAGCCGGAAATTCCTGTGTTCGCAGCTCTTGCAATAGATCTGCGACTTTCAATAGCTCTGAATACAGCAATGGAAAAATGCTGTTGAGCAGCCGATGTGACCCCAAACCATGCATCATTGGTGATGGTCGTAAGAATATCGGCGCCGTTTTTAACAAATTTTGATGCAATGGATGGAAATAGAATTTCAAAACAGATCAAGACCCCTGTTTTATGTCCGTTTCTCAGGTTATGATCCTTAAACTCAAGGGGTTTAAACGATTTGTCACCGGTGGAAAAATTTCCTGCCTGGGCAGTGAGTTTTCCTAAAAATGTTAAATAATCACCAAAGGGAACGTATTCTCCAAAGGGAACCAAATGATGTTTGTCATAGGTGCCTGTAACAATGGAAAATCGGTTTAACATATACGCTCTGTTGTAAAATTTGACATCCTTCTCATCTGAGGTAAATGTGGGACTGCCAATTAAAAAATTTGTTTTTGATGATCGAATACAGGCATCCACTTGGTTTGATAAGGGTTTGTCAAAGCCATAATAAAATGGCAGCGCAGTTTCAGGCCATATTACAAGATCTGGTTTTTCTTTAAATGCAAGATTAGACAGGTGGATATATTTTTCTACGGTTTTAGTCTTAAAAGCGTTGCTCCATTTTAAATCCTGCTTAATATTACCCTGAACAACTGTCAAAGTAACTTTTTGACTCATTTCTATTTTGGAAAGGATTTGGTTAATTTTTTGATTCCCATAAAATAGGGCTCCGGCAACAAGGAAAGTGGTGTATAGAACTGGAATAAATAGCTTATAATCCTGATTACGTTTATGATTCAACAAAATAATTGAAAGAATATAATTTATCAGAACAATAAGAAAAGTAACACCATAAACCCCT
>JAAEKY010000910.1 GCA_024227235.1 Desulfobacteraceae bacterium
CAAAGGCTTTATGACATTAAACGCATCAAAAGGGAAAATATCATCTGCCAAATTTAAAACCCATGCATCTGATATTTCTGTTGAAATCCCGGTTCAATATCCAACCCCAAAAAAAGAACGAATAGGCAAGTACTCCATCCCAAGCATTTCCTATGATAAGCAATACCATTTGAGTGCAAAGGGCAAAATACGCCAAAGAAAATTTTTGGAATTTCTTGTGGATGGAAGTGCTTCATTTAAGTCTCTTCCTGCAATGGAGCCCATATATAATTTAGTGGTTGGATTTAAAAACGGGGCCTATGCAAATGTTGATTTTGAAACAAATTCATTTAATGTAACACATGATGATATACAAAAATTAACCCCACAAAATTTGCAAACCGCACAGATTGATATAACCGCCTCTGCCAAAGGCAATGCTGAATTTATAAATCATCAATTAAAAACTAAGATGCATGTAAATGTAAATAATGGTAACGTTCATATACCAGATATGAACTTTACCGCATCGGGTATCAACACAGCTATTGCTTTAAATGATCTGCTTGTTGCAGAAAGTATCCCAGGACAAATATTAACCATTGATTCAATTGAAGTAAACAAAATCAAGATAGATGATGCAAAGGTTCGATTCAGCATTGAAGATGCCAAATCCTTGTTAATTGAAAATATTCAGGCCAAATGGTGTGGTGGCCACGTCTCAACTGAGTCTATAAGACTTTCCATGGATAAGAAAGATTATGCATTATCCCTTTATTGTGATCGGCTCGAAATGGCGCAGCTAATGGAGCAAATGGAAATATTAAAATCAAAAGGAACCGGCACATTAAATGGCAGGCTTCCAATATCTTACTCAGACGGGGATATTTCATTTAACAATGGATTTTTATTTTCAACGTCCGGCAGTGGCGGAAAAATTAAAATTGAAGATACCTCTAAAATTATCGCAAGCGCAGGGATTCCTATGAATGATCCCGCATTTGTTCAAATTGATTTGGCCCAGGAAGCATTGAAAGATTTTGATTATAAATGGGCAAAGTTAATATTTAATACATTTGAAGATGAACTTACCTTAAATATATCAATAAATGGGAAGCCTACTAAAAATTTACCATTTGAACCGCTGGCCAGTGGTGGATTTGTCAGAGTTGATGAATCAAGTCCTGGATCTGTATTAGAAGGACTTCAACTTGATGTAAATTTAAATCTTCCCTTTAAGGAAATGATGAAATTTGGTAATAAATTAAAATCAATATTTAATTAAATAAAGGAGAGCGTATGACCCGAAAATTAATTTTCATCGCATTGTTCCTTAGTATCTTTATTCTTGCAGGTTGCAATACAAGCCATGAGATCGAGGTTAAACCTGTAGAAACTAAACACACAATAGAACCTATCCACATTACCATTGATATCAATGTCAGAGTTGAAAAAGCCCTTGATGACTTTTTTGACGACCTTGAGGCTGAAGAAGATAAAATTAAAAAATAAAGGAGGAACTATGAATATGCATAAAAGCTTAAAAATATATATCTTGATTGTTGTTTGTGTTTTATTTTCTTTTCAAATTGCTTCGGCTGGAATTAAAGAACGTATGAAAGAAAGGCTTCCTGCAATTGCAGGGTTAAAGGCAAAAGGTGTCATCGGAGAGAACAATAAAGGATATCTTGGATTTGTTTCAGGTGTTAAAGAACAAGAAGGCCTTATTGCTGCCGAAAACAAAGATAGAAATGCGATTTACAACTATATTGCAAAGCAACAAAAAACAACTGTGAATGTTGTGGAAGTGAATCAGGCCAAAAGAAAAGCTGCAAAGGCCAAACCAGGCGAGTTCTTCCAGAACCCAGATGGGGCATGGCAAAAAAAATAAACGACTATACGTTCTTCCATTCAGACCTAAGATTTTTTATCCGGTCTGGGTGGAAGAAACAATATTAGATGTTTGCCATAAAAAATTAAAATCCCCCCCACCGCCAACATGTGGCAACTCGGAATAGATCTTGTCCGGGCGCGATTTAATGGCCAATTCCCAGCTCTAATTATATGTTACGAAGATGATATCTGGACTTTGATTATACCTTACCGGGCTCAGAATAATTCAGGCCGGGCTCGGATTATACATTAATAAGATATTGAATTACCATTACCAACAACAAAAGAAGTCAACGTCCCTTTATTAAATAGCTTTTGGTGTTTGATAGACAAAGTAAAAAAACAACTATACCGATATCAATCAAAACAGATTTTTGTCTCAATTTAAAGCCATTGCAAGAATTTTCCAATAATTGACAACAGCGGTGTAAATCTTTTGAAACTGTTTGCAAAGTCGCTTGAATAAACCGGCTGCATGCAACGTTGAGATATTTAAATCAATAGGTAAAAATTTAATATTAAATTCTATTGACAACACCTGAGTAAGCTGATTTATACTTATTATATACTGTTATTAATGGTTTAAGGGTTTTAGAAAAATTATTATATTTATAGGAATATATACAAATTTGGAATAATGATTTACACCTTAGGTTAAAATTGCCGCTTTAATTAAAACCTGAATTTACTCTCACTCTAGACCGAAATTATTTACAACTTTGTTAAAAATTTGCACTATGCACTAAATTAAGACAAATATTTTAATCCATGATTTGGAGGTAAAAATGGTCCGATCCCCCTTTATTCGGAACCTTGTTTTTCTGACAGGCCTTATCTGGCTTTTTGCTTTACCATCAATATCCTTTGCTGATGATTATTATGTCCCCTCAGTTTCGGCACCGACTTCACTTGTTTTCCATGATCAGGATCCAAGCCCTGCCATAGATATTGATTATTCACTCAGATACTATTATGGTGATTTGCCTGACTGCAACTTAACATATGTTAGCGTTAGAATTGTGCTTTTCGAAGAAACAGGTATATTTGACGATGAAATCCATTCAAAGACCTTTACCATACCGATGAAAGCATTCGAAACGCTCATGTCTCCCCGTAGTACGAGAGAATATACAGGGACGTACAGATTCCCTTTGCACAACAATGGAACACATTTTGATCTCAATGACGGGGAGTATTATTTCAGTGTATTTGTGGACTACGGTAATGCGTGCGCAAATGAAACTTCTGAAAAAAATAACAGCAATGACTCCTCATTAATAGATTTCAGGATATCAACAACTGATTATTCAATCACATCAGTTTCAACATCAGGACCGTATGCCCATGTAAAAGGTCGCAGCAACCCAACTATTGCTGTAAATTTTTATATCAACTATGTTGATCCACGGGATCCCCCTGTTTATATTTTATGCGGATATTTTGATATCCCTGTAAAGATTGAGTTATTTAAAACAGGAGAATCTGAACCTATAAGCAGCCAGATCACTATCGGACTGACCTGTGGCAACACCTATTATTTTCCATTATATGATGAAGGGGGTAACTTTGAACTGACCAACTCTTCATACTATTTCAAAGTTACCATTGATCCTGATGATACGGTTATTGAACAGGATGAAACAAACAATGATATGAATTCATCAAATTTTTATTATTCAATTTTATCAGGTGATCTCTATTTTGGAAATAGCATAACAGTCACCATTGATCCTGAATCTGATATTGGGAAAATTTATTGCTGGGATCCTGATAGTTCAATGTTTCGTATCTGCTATAACATTACCGGAACAGGTTCATGGACCAACTCCTGGGGAACATATCCCATCACTTTCACCAGCACATCATCTTATTTTAGAAGTGATAACCCTGATGGGTATTCCATAGATCTTGATTCCATACAAAGTGTAGATGTCGGTTCAGGCACCATGCATGGCGCTTCAAATGGATTAAATATTCAGATTGATGGTGTAACTCTTGATCCTGCATCTGGATCTGATCCTGCCGGAATGAATTATACTGGTGGCTCCATTAATCTGCCGGAAGATGTAACAATGCATGTGGAACGTTCCGGGGACAATAAGATAAGTCCTCATGGAGAATCTGTCATTCTCTTTTCATCAGGCAATACAGTGTATGATCCCACAGGCATCTATTTTAATACCCTTTCTTTGCCTTATCCTGTCTATTTCCACTCCTATGGAATGCCTGTTTATCTGAAAACATTCAATGCAGGGTTAAATTTTAACGGCTCATCAAATGGTATAGCCCTTGATGCATCAAACAGCGAACCTGTATATGTACATCACCCTGCAACAGCAGCCATTTCCCCAAATGACTTTAGAAGGTATCGAGGATTTCCCTCCAATGATATTGCCTTTGCCAAGGGCGGTGCTGCACTGAGTACTTGCCATATTAATGGAAACGGTCTTTTTGCAGAGCTGGAATTTCAAAAATCAGTAAGTTGCAGTACCCCCTTTTATATGGTGTTACCCCAGATCCATTTTCCAAGGGGAGGATTATGCTGGGATACGTTTAAAACCAATATTGAAGCTGGCCAACTCCATCCATTTGAACATAATAGCATGACTTATTTTATGAAGTTTAAGGGCGAATGTCCTGACGGTAACTGCGGTGATACACTTGAAACTACATATTATGAAATAACGCCTGTATCAAATTTTGTTTCCACCACAGATGGAAGCTTTGGCGGCATTTTTAGCAAAACAGATATTACAGACCTGACCCGCTGGGGCAAACTTGATGGAACAAGCGGAATCTATACCTATGAAAAAGATGATACCGGTCACACAGGCGGTCTTTATATCCCGGGTTTTATTGCCACTGATACTCAAGCTTCTTCAGGATCTCCAGGAAAATATTCAGTCTCTCAGTTTCTTTTTGGTTCAAGGACATTTATTAACGAAGCCCGGCTGGGTTCAATAAATTATCTTAATGATCCTGGAAACTCTACGGCTAAAAATGGAAACGAGTATTTTGCCGGCATCAACATGGGACCCCAATTGCTTGAAACAGATGGTGGTGTCGAACCAGGGCTTTCTGACGCCATTGCCGATACTGATTTAATCATCCTTTTTAATGGGAATTCCAGCCAGTACAATTTCAGTGTAACCGATTATACCAAATATGTGATGCGCCCCGGAGGTATTACCGGTGTATTTAATACTGATTTTGCCGGCGGCATTGAAATTTATAAATATAAACTTGAGTTAATACGCTTTGCCTTCCGTCAGGTCATGAATGAAATGGATGATGAAACCTTTATTGACGGAAGTCTTGATCTGCCATTTCCTGCAAAGCTTCATGTAGCATTTACAAATCTTGATATCACCTGTACCGGTGATTTTGCCGATGGTGAAATAGAGACAGAAGCGTGTGACGACATTGATAATGATTCAGATGGCGTAATAGATGAAGGATGCGGCGAAGCTTTATCCTATTGGAATATTCCAGTATCCTATCTTGGCATGGCATTTAAAGATCAGGGTGGCGCAGGAATATGTCCTGATCCAAACAATAGAAAACTATATCTTGATACGCTGAACCAGGTAAACGGAGTAAACGGAAAAATCACCCTGGGCGCTTTCTGGAACCCTGACGGCACGCCTGAAGATGAAATCATGACAGGGGCTGCCCAGATGTGGACAGATTCACCAAGTGATGATGTTAAAAAAGGGTTTGCCATGGTTCTGAAGAAAGGATATCTTAATCATAAAACATCATATCCTTCAAGCCCATCAGATGGGTTTACAAACCTTATAGCAAATCTGGATATACCACTGTTTTACGATCTTGCCGTACATGGTCATTATGCCAATAAATCCACAGATCCGGAAGATGACTCTTTTGAGATCTATCTGTCTGAAGATAAATCTGATACAGACACTGATTTTGACGGAGTACCAACAGGCTATGCATCTGTTTCAGAATACAGGGGATTCCTTGGCAATGGAGATGAAACTCTCTCTCCTGATCCAAGACCCCATGCAAAATACAATTGGCCAAGTTCTGAAATCATCAAGCTTGATTATCCGCTTTTATATAACAAGGCCGTTGACACAACACCGCCTAAGTTTTCAGGTGTAAAGCAGGATACTGATCTTCCTGAAGGGGACGATCCTGTAATTAATGTTTATTCAGTACCTGACTATGTAAAACCTGATAGAACAAAACTCTCTTTTGGTATTTCAGCCGATGTTGCCGCACTTTCTGATTTCAGTTTAGATCTTAGTTCTCTAACTGGCAATCTTGATGATTTTCTTTTAAATCAGCTTGGGATAGGTGATATCGCAGGAGACAGCCTTGAAGGACTGCTTGAAGAGTTGGGGATTTCCACAGACTTAATGCATGATGTTACAGGCGGAAATATTACGTCTCTTATCGGCAGTGCCATGAATACAGTTTTAGATCCCCTCACAGAAAATGGCCAGCCTTTTGATATTCTTGCAGATCTTTTAAGCCAGATACACAATGCGCCTTCCCTTGTTACAAGCCAGGTACAGGGCCTTGTTACTTCTGCCAGGGATGAAGTTGAAGATCGCCTTGCAGCAGGGCTGACAACATCATTGTCACAACTTTATAATAGTGAACTTGTCGCTTTGATGGTATACAGCCAGGCTTCTATTGATGAAGCGCTTAGCAATGGCAACCTTGCGCCTTTTTCAGGAGACCTTGAAGCTTTGCGCCAGGCGCAGGCTTCATTAAAAACCAGTATATCAAATCTCAAAAATATCTTAGAGCAGGCCGGTTTAGCTCTTGGCAATGCAAAAAGTGCAGTTGAGCAGGTCAAGACAAACACTGTGGGACCCGGTGGTGTAATTTCACAGGTTTCAGGTGCCATCTCAAATATCAATTCTGTTATTGGAACATTAAGTGCATATACCAGTTCAGATACTTCTGTTAATCCTTTGTTTGATCCCCTTGAAACTGCCCAGGGTTATCTTAATGATGCTAAAACAGCAATTGAGGACCTTAATATCTCTGCTATTGCCGATGCTTTGGAGCAGGCAGCTGCCCTTTCCGGAGGTTCAATAGACACCGCATTCTTAAATGATGTTGAGAAATTTTTTGATGACAGGGTAGATGAGCTTGATACCCTCATGAATGAGGCTGAAACCAGATTTCAGGATCTTTTTGCCAATGCCGGCCTGGGTGGCCTTTTTACGGATGCAAACTCAAGACTGACCATGATTCAAACGCATGTAACTTCTCTTGAAACCATATTAAACAATGTTTTTAAAAGAGTGCTTGAAGATCTGGATAATGACGGTACAGATGATGGAGGATATATAGGTATAATCGAAAATAGTCTTGATACTATTGTAAGCAGTCTTGAAACCCTGGAAGATACATTTACTGATTTAAATGGGTCGTCCATTGTATCAGGAACAACCTGGAATGATCTTGCAAATGCGGGGAAAGCAAACCTTGACACTATGGCACAGGGCGTTGTAACAGCCCTGACTTCTTCCGGTGGTGAAATCGGTTCCTATGCTGCAACCATTGACACAAGCTCGAATGCGTTTACTAATATGTTTGTCTCAAGCATCATGGGGCTGATTGATGCCCCTGTAAATGTAGCAATGGGAGAGCTGAATACAATACTTGATCAGGCTTTTGAAGAGAGCATCGGCGGTTTTCTTCCCGATCCTGATGCAGATGATATAAAAGAGATGATTGTCAGTGCTATTTTAAACTCGGATCAAATCCAGAGTGTAAACAATAGTTTTTTCCAGGAGTTTGGATTTATCTCTGACTATATTGATAATCTTACAGGAGAGCTCACAAGCCAGATTAACCGAATGATAACCGAGGCTGTTGCAGCAGTGTCAGAAGGCCTGAACAGTCAGATGGAAAATATTACAAGCCAGATCGGCGGCAGCGGTGATGGCCTTGACGCTGCAAAAATAGATGGTTATGCCATAGTTTCTCAAGAAGAGGTAGAAAGATTCCATCTTGAAGCAGAATTTGAATTCAGTGGTGACCCTGATCCAACTGTTTACTGGGCAGCCCTTGATGTTACATCCTGGAATGCAGAAAACGGTAAAGCAAGCGGATGTTCCATGGATGGAACAGGTCTTGTGGATGTGGCAATATCCACCCGTGATATCACAGCAGATATGCTTGGATGCTCACTTGGAATAAAGGAGGCATTACTTGGCTTCACCCTTGCAGGTCCTGTTCCCATTGGAGTTTTCGGCTATGTTTATACTTCAGGAGAACTTGATTTTGAAGCTGTTACCCTCTCTGATATGGGGCTTGAAGCAGGTGTGGGAGCAATTGAAAATTATCTTGGTGCAAAGGCCACAGGACAGTTTGACAGCTATACAATATCAGCAGCATTTTATTTTGGAAAAAGCTGTGATTACACTGTCTTAAAGCGCCTTGATCCTGAAGTAGCTGAATTTCTCGGAGACAGAGACGGCCTTACAGGTGTCTATATAAGGGGCAGCGCTGAAGTGCCCATATTTGATTATGGTTGCTTTTTCAGGGTCGGTGTGGGGTGTGATATAGGTGCCTGGTATTTTGCAGATCCTCCCCCAACCTTTGGTGGACTTCTTGGAGGCTCAGCCTATGGACAAGTTGCCTGTATTGCAGCCCTTAAAGGTAAAATTACACTTATTGGTGCAAAAATTGGCGAAGCTTACAATTTTCAAGGAAGCGGTTGGGGAGCAGGAGGCGTTGGCTTCTGTGAACCTTCAGACTGGAGTTCAAAATCCAAAAGTCGGTCAGACAGCTGGTGTTTAACAGGTGATGCCTCATTCAAGGCAACATATAAAATGGGTGTGCCCACAGGTGACTGGTCCATTGAAGGACCGGATGTGGACTGCTGTTTTTAAAAACATAATATTGAATAATTAAATTTGAGAATTTAAAACTAAATAATTAAAATGTCAGGAGCTGGAGAATGGGAAAAATTGTCCAAAGATTATCAGCAATAATTTTAATATCAGCGATAAGCGTTCTTGCTGCAAGCCAGCTTTTTGCGGCAGACAGGATGTTTTTTGGCGGTCTGAACTCTCAAAACCTGAATACAGGCAACATGGACGTTGTGGTTGTCTGGGGGGAGCTTGAAGGAAAAATCCCTTCTGATGTTTCACAGTTTAAGATTTATAGAAAAGCTGGAGCAGGTTCCTATACTCTTATTAAAAAAATTGGAAATGCACTCTTAACACCTTCTCAAATCCGTACACTGTTTGAAGAGCCCGGTGAAGAAAAACAGAAAGCTGAGATTATTACAATGCTTTCAGGAATTTTTCCAGACACCGATATCAACAATTATTACACGTATCTTCATAATGTCATGGACCAGGGACATCCTGAATACAATCCCTTGCAAAAACAATTTCTGGCAAGATACAGCCGTAATGCAGCACGGGCACAGGGAAGGGCATTTATTGACAGAGATATTGCACCAGGTTCTTATACATATATGATTACAGGCGTTTTGCCAGGTGATGCTGAAACCAATCCTCTGGGACGATTTGAAATTAATACTGCCAGCGAAACTATTCTGCCGGAACCTGAAGATTTTGAACAGGTCAGGGTCGGTTTTTGCTCTGATATTCGAAAAAATGTTGACCATGCCAGGATTCATCTTAACTGGAAAATACCTGTAACTCCGGAGCTTATGTCCATAAGATCATTAATATATGGATATGATATTTATCGTGCCACTTCAGATCTTGGGACCTTAAATCTGCACACTTCAATTCCATCAGGTCTGGAAAAAATCAATGAACTTACCATCATTGCTTCAGGCAACGCCCCTTCTGAAGGCTTAGAGGCATTTCTATCCAAAGATGACAACAATGCGCTTACAGGCGGGCCAGGCTTTGAACCTGGAGATGCTTATTACTATTACCTTGTTGCAAGGGATCTTGCAGGCAGCTATTCACAGACAGCCGGCCCGCTTAAAGCGGTTGTACCGGATACAAGAGCGCCTGTTGTGCCATGGAATGTCCACGGTCAGAGAGAATATACAGGAACTATGCCCCCCTATACGCCAAGATTGACTCTTTTATGGGATCAGGTTAACAATATTAATTATCTTAAACAATACAGCACAGGAAAACAGATCTGTGACAGCTCTCCTGATAAAGTATGCCATGTTCAGTCTCCAAACAGCTGTGAGTCTATTAATCCTTTGTGCGTGGATCTTGATGTTGTTAAATATCTTGTCTATCGTTTTGATTCATTCAAAGATGCAAGCCACTGGGGCTCAGACTCTGATGGAGATCGCTGGCCGGATGAACTTGAAGATAAAAATGAAGACGGTAATATTGATCCCGGAGAGACAGATCCGTGTGATCCTCTGAGTCATCCCGGCGGAACACCACCCAATCTGATCACAACAATTTTACAAAGCGATGCTTCCCATATCCGTACGCTGGCATCGGGAAAAAAAATAATGGTTTACCAGGACCCTGTTCCAGCACCGGACAACAAGGTATACTGGTACAGAATCAGTACGGTAGATCCTTCCGGTAATGCAAGTCCTCTTTCCCCTCCTGCAAGGGCTTCTTTGTGGGACAGATCACAGCCTGATCTTAACGGAAAAATCAAAAGGCAGGTTTGTGATTATGTTGCAAAACATTTCAAAGAGGGAGAAGAGCATTGTGAAAGACCCTGTGATGGTGAAATGGATATCCTGACCATAATTGATGAAACAGGACTTGCCGACCATTTTAAACTCTATGAAGTGTGTAAAGATGCAAGCGGCAGACTCTATAATAAACTGATATACAGTGGTTCTATTAAACAAAGAAGATGTCTTACCCGGGGCGATGAAATTGATATAGAAATGTGTAGAACTCAATGCGACAAGGATGCGCAGGTTGGATTCATGGTACAATTTTTTGGCAGAAATGGTCTTGCTGTTGAAAGTAATATTTTTGAACTCACACAGGGGTTATGTTACCCCGCAGGATGTGTGGTTTTATTTGAAGAGTGCAGGGATATTTTCATTCCTTTGGGCGATCCGGGCTATATGCCACCCCTTGTTCCGGGTGACCCCATTGATATCTGTGTAACGCTTGAACCAGGAGAGTGCGCAAAAATCTATCAGAAAATACAAGGCAAATACAGCCCTGTTAAAAATTTTTGTAACAATACGAATACAACAATGGAAATATGTGATCCAATTGATTTTGAAGCAATTGTTTCCATGGATATCTGCCTTGGACTCAGAATATTTTCGAAAAATCATGTGGGTTCAGGTATGGGTTATTTTCAGTGCATCCCGCTCATGGCAGGAGTTCCCCAACCTCCGCTTCTTGAAAGTGTAGAAAAAAGCGGTACTGAATCTAGTCCCACTTTTGAACTTAAATGGTCCGCCCAGAGTGAAGGGATTGCAGCTTTTATTATCCAGCGCAAAGGTCAGACATCTACATTTTATGAAACTGTGTGGGATATTGATCCTGATCCTTCCACAGGGCAGTATGTCTATAAAATGCCTATTTCTCCAGCTCAGATAGAAGATGAGTGGTGTTTTAAAGTCAAAGCTGTGGATTCAACCTTTCAGATGAGCAACTGGTCATCATCACTTTGTGCTGTCTGGGGAGAGATTGCAGGTGTTATATCCCTTAAATGGCCACATGTATCAGAACCCTCTGAAGGTGATCCAATAACAGCCTTTTATATGATTAATGAACAGGTGGGCGCCATTGTTCTTTCTGAAGATCTTAGCGATACTCTGGAGGCTTTAGGACGCGACAGTGAGTGCTACTATGGTCTTACCAACTGTATCCAGGGAGAAGATCAGCAGAAAAATTGTTTAAAGGCCTTAATGGTCTGCAATTGCAATCTTTGCGGAAGTATTGATGCCTGGAATGATTATGATCAATTTGTGGTCTACCGCCAGGAAGAAAATAAAAACTATATTCAGGTAAGCCCCCTTGTTGAAAAAATTCATTGTGAAGTAGTGGATTACCCAATAAATGATGACTGCAAGTGGTACAGTGCCATTGCTGATCCACTGGTATATCTTTTAAGACTACAACCTGGATCGATAGGGGGTGTTACCGGATCGGTAAAAGCTGAACTTGAAAATTCAGAACGTCTAGTCTTTATCGACTGGTACCCCCATAAAGCAAAATCAAAGGTCAGATATCATTTGATGAAAATCAGCAAGACAAATTCAGAGCCTGAAAAGGTTTTTACAAGTGACTGGATTGAAATGAACTAATTTAAATTAAACATAAATATAAATAATTTCACTCTATATCAGGAGACAACATGAAATTAAAGATATGGCATAAATGGTTGATAATCATTGGAACTGTTTTTCTGGTAATGGTCCAGGCAGAGGCATTTGATCCTGTAACCAATGAGAATCTGATACTCTTTGATACAGATGGACAGGTAACAGGCACCTATCATCTTGATGATTTTACTGTGGACATTGGTATGTCAGGTTCAGATTATAAGGTTACATCAGAAGAGTATACCGGTGGACCTTTGTCAACGCCTGTTAGTCATACAACCATAGTTCCTTCTTCCGGAAGCGTTGCAGCGGCACCCAATATTCTTGGTCAGACAATACCAAGCCCCCCGGCAGGCTTACCCGGGGTTTCCCTGTTCAGTTTTGATGATGCTGTTTTTGCCTCTACCACATCAACTAAACCAGGCATCAGTTTTTCACCATCGGCCGGCACCTATTCCCGGACAATAAGTATTTCAATGACAGCGACAAGCCCAGTATCAAGCCCTCCTGATGTAATTGTACAATATCAGATAGATGGCAGCGCTTGGAAAAATGCATCAAACCATGTTGAACTCTATATTTATAAAACAACGACGATAACAATGCGTGCAAAACAGGGCTCACAATACAGTGACCCAAAAAATGCTGAATTTATTATTGAACGGCCCGGTCATGAAAATCCTGAAATGGTGGATTCAGATAATGACGGCATTCCAGACTCCTGGGAAGTTGCAAACAGTGAAAAATATGGATTCGATCCCCTGCAAAGTGACAGCAGTAAAGATACAGATGGTGATGGAATATCTGATTTTGATGAAATATTACGCGGTTTTAACCCAAATGATCCCTGCGAACCCAAAATCTGTCTTGCAGATATAACACCTTTATTGTCAGGGTCAGATCCGCCTACGGAAGACGACCTTGCCCTTCTATCAACCATCGGCTCCCTTCATACTGGCTTTGATACAGACGGTGATGGCTGGAGCGACTGGGATGAGATTAATTTAAGGGATACTGCTTTTAATGATGCCGGTGATACACCCTCGGCAAGAAGATTTAATGAGGTGGAACGTAAACTTTCAGGCAGTTTTTATGATGCTGTGCCTGCCACTGTTGGTGATCTTAATTACCAGATAACTTCATTTGGATCAACACTCCTTGCCCAGGGAATTTCCCTTGCTGACGGCACTTATACAGGCGTAAGAATTCCTGTTGGTGACCCATGCCTGATCCGTGGTGCAGGCCTTACAGATTCTTCAGATCCTTTAGAAAACTTAGTTATTAAACGATATGTCACTGTTACAAAAGACCTTTTGCCTCAGGATATGCCTGGCTCCTGGAATTCTGCAATGCAGTGGCAATCAATGTATATAGATTTTCTTGCAGCAAATCTTGTTGAAGTGGTGACAAATTTTGATGTCACTCCTTTGGATTACTACCCGCTTGCTCTTCTTGAACGAGAGCTTGAAATAGTTGGCGGCCTTAAAGATGTGGATGGTTATCCTGTTTATCTTTTCTTAGGTTCAAACACCCATATCCCCGCATTAACTTCTTTGGTTGACCTTGAAGGAATTTTAACATCAAAAGGTCAAACAATGAATGAACATATTCAAGACATTGTGCTTTTGCTTGAAGCACTGGAATTATGCCCGACTCCCCCGGCATTTTTATCAACTGCTGACACACTCTATGCAAACTGGGCACCTGAAGATACACTAAAAATTGAACAGAAAATTTCAGATCTTTTCCAGGAACCTGAAGGCAAATACCTTGCAGGTCTTATACTTGATTTTACCTTTGCAGAACTTGATGCAAAGCTGGAGACCATGTGTGATATCCTCAATTTTGCAGAAGATCTTGACGCTGATGGTATTAATAATGGCGATGAAACACCCTCTGTGGAAAATCCAGATGGAAATTCCAATCCTTTTTCTGAGGACACGGATGACGACGGAATAAATGATTTTGCCGACAACTGTCCAAAATACAGTAATCCGGGGCAGCAGGATTTTGATAATGACGGCATAGGCGATGTGTGTGATCCTGACAGTGACAATGACGGCCTTGATGACGGCACAGAATCAGCCTTTGGATCAAATCCTCTTAACCCTGATACAGATGGTGACGGGATCTCAGATCTTGATGAGTGGCTTGCCTATTCAGACCCAGGCATTGCAGTTCTTTTTACCATGCTTGAATCTCCTACAAAAATGAGTTTTCAAACCATTGGCGGTACCATACCCCTTGGCGTAACTCATCTGACTATTGAAGTTAATGGCACTCTCCAGGGCCCTGTGAATTTTAATGCTTTATCTACAACATGGACATGCCCTGTAATTGGCCTTAAACAGGGTGAAAATGATGTCTATGCTACCGCCTACAATGCCACGGAAAACAGCTGGGGTTACGCCCCGGCAAGTATTGAACGTATACCACCTGATATTTTGTATGTTCCAGGTGAATATGCCACAATCCAGGCAGCAATAGACGCATCTGCCAATGGTGATATTGTACTTGTCAACCCTGGCACCTATATCGAAAACATAGATTTTACAGGCAAATTAATTAAAGTCATGAAACAGCCAGGAATGGGTGATGCCATTATAGATGGTCAGACAGGAGGCAGTGTTGTAACCTTTAACAATGAAGAGACACAATTTTCTATGCTTACAGGCTTTATCATCACCAATGGTGCTGCTGAAAATGGCGCAGGCATTTATTGTGGCAATACCACGAGCCCTGTAATCGCCAATAATACAATTCACCGCAATACTGCATTATTCAACGGTGGCGGAATTTATATAGCCCACAGCGCTCAACCTCATATTATAAATAATACAATAGATGTCAATACAGCAGCACAGGGCGGTGGTATTTATTGTGAATTAAATTCAACGCCTGTTATTGAAAACAATATAATTACAAATAGTTCTCTTAACTCATTTGAGATTTTTTCAGCGCCTGGCGCAAATCCTCAGAATGATTTTAATGATTTATGGAATAGTAATGCACAATTTATTTCGGGAGCAGGCCAGGGTGGTTTCAGCATCAATTCACCGCCTGAATTCACAGGCGTTGATTACAGGCTTGTTGAAACATCCCCATGTATTGATATTGGCAATGAAGGCGCTATACATCTGCCTGATATTGACCAGGACGGCAAACCAAGAATCCTTGACGGCAATGGTGATGACACTTACAGGGTAGATATGGGGGCATACGAGTTTGGTGATCTGTGTGAAGGTGATATCTCAGGAGATGGTGACGCAGATAGTGACGGAGATGTGGATGGTGCAGATATTGCAGACTTTGCCTTGGAGTTTGGCAGAATCGACTGCTCTGAAGTAACCCCATGTGCTGCTGACTTTAATAATGACGGCAAAGTAGATGAAGCCGACCTTGGAATTTTTGGCAGCGATTTCGGAAGGGTGATCTGCCCCTAAATTAATAATAACTATTTCCATCAATTAATACCCAGATTAAGGGTTTAAAATTACAGCCGGGTTGCTAAAAGCAGCCTGGCTGTTTCTTTATGAGTTCATAAACAATGATGATAAGTTGAGGCCGGAAATAGTAACTTCTCAATAAGGTAATCCCAGAATGAAAATCTTAACTTCCTTAATGCTTGTAAATGTATCTTGACAAGCCTTCCCTGAAACACTTTGCGATAAGACTCTGGCCCAGCTGAGCGATCCTGATCCACTGACTTCACAAAGGCCAGGTATAAAACTAAAAACAATGATCAATACAGATTGATCGGATTTATTTTTTAATTGACATATCCGCTTTGAAAAGATAGGACAAATATAATTTCAGACAGAAGTCTGAAGAATTAAATAATTTACAATAGACGATTTAAACCACGAAGGTTGGATTATCGATAAATGAATTTCGATCCCTTTTGTGGTTTTTTATTTTTATAGGAAGTACAAAATGAAATATTTAAAGTATACTGGTTTAGTGTTTGTCATGGCCCTTTTTTCTGTAAATTTGGTATCCGCACATTTTGGAATGCTTATTCCGTCAGACAATATGGTGATGCAGGAGGACTCAAGGAAAATAGATATTACACTTTCTTTTTCACATCCCTTTGAAATGATAGGAATGCCACTTGAAAATCCACAGACTTTTTATGTAGTAAAAGACGGTAAAACCCAAATGTTGAATGAAAGCCTCCAAGAAATTAAAGTGATGGCGCAAAAAGCCTGGAAAACAGATTATACCATAAAAAGACCGGGAGTATAACCCTTTGTTATGGAGCCAAAACCCTATTGGGAAGCTGCTGAAGATTGTTTTATTATCCATTATACAAAAACGGTTGTGGCAGCCTTTGGCGATGATGAAGGATGGGACAAGGAACTGGGTTTAAAAACAGAAATTATTCCTTTATCTAAGCCATTTGGCCTTTATGCAGGAAATGTGTTTCAAGGCATTATAAAATTGAATGGTAAAGCAGTTCCATATGCCCAAATTGAAGTTGAGTATTATGAAGTTGAGTATTATAATGAAAACCAAAAAGCGAAGGCACCATCTGATTATATGATAGTCCAGACAATAAAAGCCGATCAAAATGGTGTGTTTACTTATTCAGCACCGGTTGCAGGGTGGTGGGGATTTGCTGCACTGAATATTTCAGATAATAAAATGATGCATAAAAATGATGAAAAGGATATAGAGTTAGGGGCAGTTTTGTGGGTAAAATTTGAGAAGTGGCAGGAAAACTAAGATGCATATTTCAGAAGGGGTACTATCAGGGCCAGTATTGGCTGCGGGCGCAGCAATAGCTGTTGCAGGGACCGGCATTGGACTAAAAAAAATAGACTATGATCATATTGTTCATGTGGCTATTTTGGCGTCTGCTTTTTTTGTTGCATCGTTGATCCATGTCCCTATCGGCCCGGCAAGCTCTCATCTTATTTTAAATGGTATTGTGGGATTGCTGCTTGGATTTGCAGCATTTCCAGCAATCCTGACCGCATTGCTGTTACAGTCGATCTTATTTCAATATGGTGGTCTGACCGCTTTGGGTGCTAATGCAGTAATCATGGCAGCTCCAGCGGTTTTAGGGCACTATCTTTTTTTGCCGCTGTTGGGAAAATCTTCTAAATTTACCTTTGTCGGTGGATTTTTAGCCGGGTTTTTTTCCATATTGGTTTCATCGTTGTTATTGGGAGCTGCCTTATGGTTCACAGACCAGAATTTTTTTAAAACTAGTCTTTTAATAATAACATGGAATATTCCGATAATGATCATTGAAGGAATTGTAACCGGTTTTTGTGTGGCGTTCCTTTTAAAGGTATATCCAGAAATAATTCCTGTGAATAAAAAATGAAATTTAAAACATCACTCCTTTTGGCGCTTATATTCGTGAGTATTCAGGCAAGTTTTGCATTTGCTCATAAAGTTATCATCTTTGCCTGGGTAGAAGAGGGTATGATCCATTCGCAAAGCAGTTTCGGTTCAAAAAGAAAAGCCAGATCATGTGCCATCATAGTTTCTGATGAAAAAAATAATATTATCCATGAAGGAAAAACAAATGATCAAGGAGAATATTCTTTTAAGATTCCTGAAAATATTGAGTCTGACCTTGTTTTAACTCTTGATGCAGGAACAGGTCACAAAGGTCAGTGGAAAATCTCTAAAAAAGAGATGGCAAGCGATCCTTCTATTAATGATATCCAGGCAGCACAAAATAAAAAGGAAGAATTGGAGCAACAGCCGTCTATTTTTAAAATCATGGGGGGGATTGGCATTATTATTTTGTTAGCCTCTGCTTTAAAATTATTTAAAAGGAACGATTCTTAGGAATGATTGAAGAAAAATTTATATCAGGAACATCATTCATTCATAGCCTTGATCCAAAGATAAGGATTTTAAGTGCTTCTGTTTTATCCATCGCCGCAGCCCTATGTGACCGGTTGGATTTAGCTGTTGTTTATTTTAGTATGTCTATTTTTTTGAGTTTACTGGCACAATTGAAATTTAGTGATGTTATGAAACGGTTGAAACCGTTATTCTGGTTTCTTTTAATGATTTGGATTATCCTTCCGATAACATTTGAAGGAAACATTTTATATCAATATTCATTTATAAAAATTACAAGCCCCGGTATTCTATTGTGTAGCAAGATTACCCTTAAATCGATAACGATTTTGTTAATATTCACAGCGTTGATTGCGACCATGACGATTGCATCGCTTGGAACAGGTCTTCACCGGCTTCGAATTCCAGATAAGATGGTTTTTCTTTTATTAATGTCATATCGATATATAGCGGTTATTGAAAAAGAATACACGAGACTTTTACGGGCGGCAAAATTTAGAGGCTTTGTAGCCCGAACGAATTTGCATTCCTATAAAACATTTGCCTATCTTGCCGGAATGCTATTTGTAAGAGCATCTCTTAGAGCTCAAAGAGTTCATCAGGCAATGTTGTGCCGTGGATTTAATCAAAAATTTCACAGCCTTGACGTATACCCTCCAAATAGATTAAACTCGATTTTTTTATTGGGTATGGTTGTGACAAGCCTAAGCCTTATCATACTTGAATTAATTTGGATTTAAATAGTGACTGACAATTTAAGCGTAATCAAACTGGAAAATATCTGCCTTTCTTATTCAGGAACCGACACAAAAGTTTTGGATCATTTGAATCTTGAGATCAATAAAGGTGACCGAATTGGATTAATGGCACCAAATGGTTCCGGGAAAACTACATTGCTGCATACTATTATGGGGCTTTGCAAACCTGAAGCAGGGACAATAAAAATATTTGGCAAGGTCTTGGAAAATGAAAAAGATTTTTTACCCATTCGTTCCAAAATTGGATTATTATTCCAGGATTCAGATGATCAATTGTTTTGCCCTACTGTATTGGATGATGTGGCTTTTGGGCCATTAAACCTTGGATTTTCAAGACAGGATGCCATTGACCGTTCAAGAAAAATCCTTGAAAAGCTTGGAATTCAAATTTTTGAACAAAGCATTACTCATCGATTGTCTGGTGGACAGAAACGATTGGTAGCATTGGCTTCCGTGCTTGCTATGGAACCAGAGGTTTTGTTACTTGATGAACCCACCGCCGGTCTGGATACCAAAGTAAAGAAGAAATTGAAAGATATCCTTAATAGCCTTGATATTTCATATTTTGTTATTTCCCATGAATTTGATTTTATCAGTCAGGTAACAGATAAAGTATATTCCATGGAAAATGGTAAGATCCTTACCGATGAGGAAATTCATATTCATCACCACGAACACGTACACAAACACGGGAAACATCCCCACATTCATAAATAGGGTAAATGTATTATTATGAAAAATATTAAACCTATCCATGAAATTGCCGGAACGCTAAACAGTGTTCTTCAAATCGATCTGTCGTCAAAAACATTCACCAAAGTTCAAATATCAGAAAAATTGAGAAAATTATACTTAGGGGGGAAAGGGATTGGATTAAAGTTGTTATACGACAGGCTTAAACCGGGGATAGATCCCTTAGATAAAGATAATATAATCATTATTATGACCGGTGTTATGGCAGGAACTGGCGGGCCATGTTCCGGCCGATTTCATACGGTTTTTAAATCTCCGCTTACAGGCATTATTGGATCATCCTCCTGTGGCGGTTCTTTCGGGCGGCAGCTAAAATCCAGCGGATGGGATGGCATAATTCTAAAAGGTAAATTTGATACACCTGTCTCCATTCAGATTCAAAACGATACCATAGAATTTTTGGACGCTTCAGATCTATGGGGAAAAGATATACCCGATGCGCAGGTTCAAATCGGTACAAAAAATAAAGATGCGCTTGTGATTGGGCCTGCAGGGGAAAATCTTGTTAGATTCTCCAATGTAGCTTCTGGGTATAGGTATCTTGGCAGATGCGGACTGGGGGCTGTTATGGGATCAAAAAACCTTAAAGCGATTGTCGCTGTTAAGGGGAAATATTCAATTGTTCCAGTTCATAAAAACCAGTTTAGAAAACACAATAAACGTGCAAATCAGTATATTATCAGAAATAAAATATCACGAATGAATAGACAGTTCGGTACAGCTGCCAATGCAAAACCGATTATTAAAAATAATATGCTGCCAGTCAATAACTTTACCTATGGCAATCATCCTAAAGCAAATGATATTACAGGAGAGGTGATAAAAGAAAATCACAACACTTCATATCATACGTGTAAACCGTGTTCTATACTTTGTGGCCATAAAGGAAAGTTTGATGGAAAAATTACAAATGTACCAGAATATGAAACCCTTGCTTTGCTGGGAGCAAATATAGGCATTTTTGATCCAAATAAAATTTCAAGGTTTAATGAAATTTGTAACAAAAAAGGCATGGATACAATATCTGCCGGTGGAACCCTTGCATGGGTGATGGAAGCGACACAGAAGGGACTGGTAAAAACAAATCTTAAATTTGGATCTTCAAAGCAAATTGAGAAAGCATTAGAGACGATTGCAAATCTTGAAGGTTTTGGCAAACAAATGGCAAAGGGTTCAAGAGAACTTTCAAATGAATTCGGCGGAAAAGAATTTGCTATTCAGGTAAAAGGCCTTGAGATGGCAGGGTATGATCCTAGAGGAGCGTATGGGCAGGGATTGGCTTATGCTGTCGCTAACAGAGGCGCCTGTCATCTGTCTTCATTTATGATTGGATTTGAAAACCTTTTAGGAATATTAAATCCTCACACTATTCGTTCAAAACCTGAGTTTGTAAAGTTCCTTGAAAATATGAATGCGGCGGTTAATTCAATGGATATTTGTTTGTTCACTGAGTATGGCATAACCCTTGAGACAGTGTTGATAAAATTAACCCCTCATTTTGTACTGAGTACATTAATGCAGAATGTACCATCTATTGCCATCGCATTGGTTGATTTTTCATTATATCCTAAACTTTTTTCAGCTGCTTCTGGTATTAACTTGTCTTCTAAAGATTTTTTAAAGGCGGGTGAAAGGATTCATATTCTTGAACGCCTGATGAATGTGAATGAAGGCATCCGGAAAGAAGATGATACATTACCACAAAGACTTTTATCAGAGCCTCAAAAAGATGATTCTAAAAAAAGAAAGGTTCCTTTAGAACAAATGCTTAAGAAATACTACAAATTGCGTGGGTATGACAAGGAGGGAATCCCCCATCAAAAAATACTAAAAAAATTAGGAATCTAAAAAGAATCCCAACTCAGGATTTTGGTAGTAGGTTTGTAAGCTGTTTTTGGATAGTAAAATAAATATCCTCATCACTGCCATAAACATCAATAACATCTTTATGGTTTATCAGTTTCTCAACAATAAATGCTGTCAGGTAAAGACTTGCAATGTTGGGATTTGAAATAAGGGTACGAAAAGGGGCAACCATATAATCAATATCAAAATCTTCTGCTTTGCACAGTTCATCAAGACATCGTGCGATCTGATTTTCAACGCTTGACTTGGATACAGTTTCAATTAGGCCGGATTCAATGAGTTTCATAGAGACTTTATTACTAAATGAATCGATGTTGTCCCGAATGGTACTTATGGTCCTTATTCTTTCCCTTTCTTTGGACGATTCAATTTTAGAAAGAAGCTTTGCTTCTCTGTTTCCGGTATAAAAGATTTTAGCCATAAAATTATCCTTAATAATCAAAAATCATAAAACATCAATCCATCATTATATAATAAAAACAGGGTACTTTTCAAGCTAAAATCTATAGATCTTCAATAATAATTTGAGCAGCATTGGTTTTAAATTTATTTATTTTTAGTTTAAATGCAATTTTAGAATAATAATCTGGTGGGTTATCTGGATCACCAATATTAAAATGAAAGGCTTCTACTTTATGCCTGGAAGTTGAAACAGCTTTTTCCAGAACCATTTTTCGATGGCTTTTCCCAATAATATAGGATGATATAACACGAATATCGTTGCAAATGAAAACCGGTTCTGGATTTGCCATACCAAAAGGTCTTAATTTATCAATTTCTTTGGCAAGATTGAAATCAATATCATCAAAATCAAGGACAGCATCAATGGTCTTTGTTTTTCGGAAATCTTTTTCGCAATACTTTTTATCCATATGATGGCTTAAATTCTGACAAAGTCGCTCTAAATTGTCTTTTTTAACGGTAAGCCCGGAAGCCATAGCATGTCCACCAAATTTAACAAGCAGCCCTTCATTTTCCAAAAGTGCTTGGTGAATATTTATATTATTAATACTTCTACCTGAACCAACAGCATGTTCATTGGAACTGGATAACAAAATGGTCGGGCAAAAATATTTTTTTGATAATTTGGAAGCCGCAATTCCCAAGACACTAGGGTCCCATTTATCGTCCCATAAAAATAGAAGTTTGTTGGTTAATAAATCAGGATGTTTCAATAGTCTGTTTTCAATATCAATGACAATCGCCTGCTCTATTTTTTGGCGTTTGATATTTAATTGATCCAGAAGAGATGCTGTTTTTTGAGCGTTTACAATATCCGTCTCATTGAGCTGTGAAACACAGATCCGGGCATGGGAGACCCTGCCGGCAGCATTGATTCTTGGTACTATTTTAAAAGAAATATCATCTGAGTCAATTTTTTTTAAATCAACTCTTGCTGTTTGAGCAAGTGATTGTAATCCAAGCCTTGTTCCCTGTCGTATTTGTTTAAGCCCTGCAATACTCAGTACACGGTTTTCATTAATTAAGGGAACCATATCTCCAATAGTTCCAATGGCAAACAAATCAAGATAATTTATAAGGTTGGGTTCTTTAATGTCCTGCCAAAAGCCTTTTTCTCTGAAAAATTTTCTGAGGGCAGTTACAAGAAAAAAGGCGACACCCACACCGGCAAGATAGTCTAAAGACGCTTTGCAATCTTTTCTTTTGGGATTAACTATTGCAATGGCGTTGGGCAGAGTTGCTCCGGGTTCATGGTGGTCAGTGATAATGACATCAATGTCCTCTAAATAGGCTTTTTGAACGGCTTCATGACTGCTGACACCGCAGTCAACCGTAATGATCAAGTCAATATTCTGATCCACTGCCAGTTGAATATGATTTGTCTGAAGGTTGTAACCTTCCTTGATACGATGGGGAATATACCAGGATATATTGGCATCACAATATTCAAGGAAACTGGTGATGAGAGCTGTAGAGGTTACCCCATCAGCATCGAAATCACCAAAAATCAGGATTTTTTCTTTATTTTCTATGGCCACCAAAATTCTTTCGACAGCCTTCTCCATATCTTTTAGCAAAAAAGGATTTGTAAGATTTTCAAAAGTGGGATTTAAAAAAAAGCGGGCATCGTCAACGTTTGAAATCCCCCTGGCAGAAAGCAGATTCGCTATAAGAGGATGGCAGTTCAGTCCGTTGATTAATTGGTCAACTGTTTCCTGATTCGGTTCAAAATATTTGAGTATGGTATCCATTTGTTTAGGAATGATTTATATAAGCAAACAGATATAAAGTCAATTTGTACATGCAAATTTCAATAAGAAAATCAGACGGGATGAGATGAGGCTTTGAATTTTTTGAGCGAGCCTTAAGCACATTTCGAAATTGCCATCCTCTGAGATCGTATCCAAGTTGTTTTTAGCAGTTTGAAAATATTATCCGGCATACCAAAAGGTAAATCAACTAAAGAAAAATCCTGATTAATGTTGATCTTACCAATGTATTTGCTTTCAAGACCCGCCTCATTTGAAATAGCGCCCACAATATTCCCGGCTTTTACCCCATGACGTCGACCAATTTCTATGCGATATCTCTCCATACCCTTTTCGAGAGGGGTAACCGGTGCATCATTTAATGAAGGCCGCTCTTTTGCTCGTTTAGCTTTTGGTTTTTGAACGGCTGCCTTTTTTGTATTTTTTGGGGTATTCAAGAAAAAGGGAGTATTGCCATGGGCGAGTTTAGCAAGGGCAGCTGCAATTTTTGTTACAGGAATATCCTGCTCCTCTGTAAATTCTTCAATTAATTGTTGAAAAATATTTAAGTCTTCTGATTCCAAAGTTTTAGCAATGGATTGCTTGAAATCTGCCACTCGTTTTTTATTAACTTCTTTGTTGGAGGGTAGATGGATTTCTTTAATTTTTTGTTTTGTCGCCTTTTCAATTACCTTAAGCATCCATCGTTCATTACGGCCAACAAATAATATTGCTTCTCCCATACGACCAGCTCGGCCTGTTCTGCCAATTCTATGGATATAGGGATCGACCTTGCGTGGCATGTCATAATTAATAACATGAGAGATTCTGTCCACATCCAATCCTCTTGCCGCAACATCCGTTGCGACAAGGATATCGATATGACCATTTTTCAATCGGTTGACGGTTCGTTCACGAGCATTTTGAGCCATATCCCCATTTAAAGCTTCTGCTTTAAACCCTTTATCTTCAAGTGCTTTTGTTACATCTGAAGTCGCCGCTTTTGTTTTAGTAAAGACGATGACTCCATCAAAAGAAATGGCCTCCAGAAATCGAACCAGGGCCAGGCTTTTTTTTATTCCCTTGATCATCCAGTATTGCTGGTTAATCGTTTTAAGTTCTTTGTTATCAGGTTGTACAAGAATTTCTTTTGGGGTTTTTAAATATTTTTGGGCAATTTTTCGAATGGGTCTTGGCATAGTAGCAGAAAAAAGAGCAGTCTGTATATCATCAGGCGTTCTATCCAAAATCCATTCCACATCATCGATAAATCCCATATGAAGCATTTCATCAGCTTCATCTAAGACAACACAGAAAAGATCAGCAAAGGTTACCGTTTTTCTACGCATATGATCCATCAGACGTCCAGGCGTTCCCACAACTATATGGACGCCGCGCTTAAGTTGGTTTAACTGAACGCCATAACTTTGGCCCCCGTATACGGATAATACATTCAGCCCTTTCATTTTTGAGCCATATGTTTTAAAGGACTCTGCTACCTGAATGGCCAGTTCTCGAGTGGGCGTGAGTACAAGTATTTGGGGCCGTTTATTCCTCAGGTTTATTTTGGACAGCAACGGCAATGCAAAGGCAGCGGTTTTACCGGTGCCTGTTCGGGCCTGACCGATCAGATCCTTCCCTTGGATAAGATGAGGGATGGCCATGCCTTGAATCGGAGTAGGGGTGTCATATTTAACGTCCTGTAATACAGAGAATACAGAAGGGTTAAGGTTCATTTCGTCAAACCCGGTCAAGGGGAAATTATTATGTTGCATAGGGTTCCTTAAAAAAAAAGACCGGGATCACCGGCCATGGAAATCAAAAAGTTAGTTATAGTACACGAGTTTATCAAATTATTCAAGGTATTGTTTTTTATTTCATAATTTAATGAAAAATTTCTACTGTAATTTTGGGCGGGTACTTATCCATTAACACAAATTATTGAGTTAAATGATTGGTAATGGCCTAAATTGCAATACCCCTGTCGAAAGTGAAATTAAAATTTGCTTTTGTTGGTCCATCAGGGTAGTATTTGTTTAATTAGATCAGGTTTGGAGCACTCCTCCATCAATATAATTTTTCTAATACTCAACCAATGTAAAAACATTTTTTAAAACCCCTAGGTGGACTATGGTCACTTCGAAAGCCAAAAAAGAATCAGAGAAAATGGGTGCAGAGCTGTTAGAATTGGCTGTCAATTGTAAGCTGATTACAGGTAAACAGGAAAAAAAAATTCTACCGGAAGTTTTCAAACTTTCTTCCAAAGATCCTAAACGGTCTATTGCAAAATTATTGTACCAAAAAAAAATCTTGGAGAAAGATCAAATTGAATTTTTATTTTCTGTAAAAAAACATTTAGATACCTTAATGCTGGATAAAAAATTTGGGAAGCTTGGTGTAGCAAATGAGTTTTGCCGTCAGGAGTGCTTGGATAAAGCTCTTGCCATTCAAATTGATATATTTAAACAGAAACAAAGGAGTGTTAAAGTTGGAGATATCTTGCTTCAGAAAAAGGAGATTTCGGAAGCACATAAAACTGCCATCCTGTTAACGCAAGATCGAATTCGCGACGAATTTTTGGTTGAAGCGTTTAATGCAATAGCTACAAATGAAATGGAAAGATCAAAAATTAATAAACGCTTTGGCGCCCTTGCAGTAAAAAAAGAATTAATAGACACGGATCAGTTGAACCAGGCCTTACAGGCTCAGAAAAAAGAAGTTAAGGAAAAGGGTAAAAAAAGATATCTTGGTGAAATTTTACAAGACTTGTTTGAATTGTCTGAAAAAGAGACCTTAAAGATTTTAAGGATCCAGAAAAATCTTGAAACCAAACGCATGAATCTGCAGAAAAAAGTGTTTGCGTACAATGTTGAAAAAGAATCAGTTAAGATATTAGATCAATTTATGGAGTTTCAGGTATCTAAAGATAAACTTAGCGCATATATCATCAAGAAAGAGGGGGATGCACCTAAAATTGATAGCAACGATGTAATAAATTGGCTTGCCTGTGCCGGGATAAAATATGGGCTTCAAAAGGAGAAAAAGATTCAAAAGATTATTGACTCTGGAGAACATGGGAAAAGATTTAAAATTGCACAGGGACGTATTCCAGTGAAAGCAAAACAAGAACAGGTTAAGTTTGCAATTGAAATCAAGTCAACAACTGATGAAGATTTTTCTGAATCAGGCGAGAATTTTCAGGTTAAAAAAGATGATGTTATTGCTACGATTACTCCCTCTAAGGAAGGCACACCAGGTAAGGATGTGTTTGGGCATCCCATAATCCTCAAGCCAGATAATACCCCATTGTTAAGAAATGGTGAAGGGGTTGTTAGAATCGGCAATGATTTTATGGCTGTGCTTGATGGAACACTCCAGGTTTATAAAGATCGAACCCTTTTCGTCATCCCGGCTGTTGCTGGAATTGAAACAAAAGAGATTGATGGCGACTTATCAGAAGTTGCCAAAGATGAGTATTTGGATTGTGATCTTAACGTAAGTGGAAATATTACAGCAGGGACCAAGATTTCTTGTAATAAAATTACAGTAAAAGGGGATGCATTAGGAGATATCTCTGCTACCAGCGATATTGAAGTACAAGGAAGTGTAGGAAATATCGAGGATGGTGAAAAATCCCAGCCATCAGTTCAAATCACGACCCATGGAGAACTTAAAGTCAAAGGCAAAAAGATTTGTGCCAATATTGTTACAGATAAAGGCCTGACTGCGCCCTATGCCAATGTTGTAAACTCAAAGATTTTCTCATCTGGTGATATAGATGTAAAAAATATTCAATCGGATGAAAATACGCCGTCGGTAATACAAATTGCCATAAAACATGTCGTAGAATTGGGAAAATTGAAAGCGACTATTAAAAATGAACAATTAAAACTTAGTAAACTCATATGTAAATCAGAAATTGATGATTTGAATAAGAACCACATGAAACAGGTTCAAGTCCAGCAAGATTATCTTGAGAACCAGAATGTGCTCGCATATTTGTTGAAAATCCTGGATGATTCAGAATTCAAAGATATAAAACCATTTGAAAAAAGAATCGCTGCCTATGAGAAAAAAATTAAAGAGGCAAATCAAAATGAAAAGCAAGAGACAATTCCAAAAAACACAAAGGCCCATAAATTTTTAGAAAAAGTAATCGCCAAACTCGAAAGCGTCGATCAAAAGGATCAGAATCAATATGTGAAAGAACTTTATGATAATATCACCGGCCTTTTCAAATCTGCTGTTAACACAACGGATCGGTTTAACAAAGAATATGAAGTCAGGGTCAAACAAATTGATGCTCATTTGGAAGAGCATAAAGATAAAATTTTAGAGAAAGAACAAGAGATTCAAAAACTCCTGTCTCGAGAAGATTATTTAAACCATATATCGGGAAAAGAAGAACAGTTGATGATAAACGTGAAAAATGAGGTGGCCAAATATACTAGAATAAAGGGCAATGAGGCAGAAGTCGTGATCGAAGAATCCATGCATGGGGTTTTTATAAGAGAGAATCCAGCCACAGATAAAAAAGCAGCAGAAATAATTGTACAAGGTTCTTTCGAATGATGATTTAAATTATTCCTATACTTTTTTAGTGTTATACCTATCAGAAAACTATAGGAATTTTTAAGAATTAATGACTTAGATTTCTTGGCTTCCTTTTCTTTCACTTCTGATCAGGCCTGCTTGTTTTATAATTTTTAAATGTTGGGATACGGCTGTCGTTGTAATACCGATATCTGATGAAATGTCATTTGCGCCCAAAGGCCCTTTGGTCTTAAACATATCGATAATTTTAACACGTGTTTCTACGCTAAGGACTTTAAAAAAATCTGAGGGTTCTACATTCGTAATAAAAACTAAGTTAAGTGTTTAAGCAATGACTTAAATATAAAGAGACCAAATACTGGTGCCAAGTTCTATTTTAAAAAAATTATTTTAAAAGTTTAGCTTGCGATAGTCTTATGATGATTTATTTTAATCGTTTGAAGTTTTAAACAATAGTGATATATTGCCTGGCTTAAAGGCTCACTCAAAAAAACAACTTCATATTTTGAAGTGAACCCTAAGGAAATAAAGATTTAAAAATATGAATATGATCCAGAAAGAATTTATAGTAGATAAAACCAAAATCGGATTTATAAGATTTATTTTTGAGGCTCACGAAGGGGTTGCCATTGCAACCACTCTTGATCCCCAAAAGGGTCATATCAGGCTTGCTATAGCACCGAAACGACTTGAAACAGCTCAACGGATAGTTCAAGATTTAAAAAAGGATTTTATGTTTGATGAAGTATAGTGGATTCGCCTATATCAATACCATTGGATGCCAGATGAATGTATATGACTCTGAGAAACTGGCCTCAATTTTAAAATCGTATGGATTTGAAAAAACCAATGATATGGATACGGCTGACATAGTGGTTTGCAATACCTGTTCGATTCGCCACAAAGCAGAAGAAAAAGCATTTAGTTTTTTAGGCAGGTTTGCCAAAATAAAAAAGAAAAAGCCTCATTTGATTACCGTTATGGCAGGATGTGTGGCTCAACAGGAAGGTAAAAAGGCATTTGAAAGGATTCCGCATCTCGATCTTGTTTTAGGCACTCAGGCATTTTCAAGGTTTGGCCAGCATATTGATTCAATTAAATCTGGTCAACAAAGAATCGTAGATACAAAAGACTCTCAAATGATCTATGAAACAATGCCTGACACCGCCTGTTTTGATGAAAATAAAGTTTCCAGATTTGTCACCATCATGCAGGGATGTGAAAATTTTTGTACCTATTGTGTGGTCCCTTATGTTCGCGGTCAGGAAAGAAGCCGTTTGCCCCAAAGCATTGTAGAAGAAATTACTGTGTTGGCCAACTCTGGTGTCAAAGAGGTCACTCTTTTAGGACAAAATGTTAATTCCTATGGGCAAAAGGAAGGTCAAATTTCTTTTCCACAGCTTTTAACTAAGATTAATGAAATCAACGGAATCCATCGAATTCGATTTGCAACATCTCATCCAAAAGATCTTTCGTCGGATCTCATGTATGCCATTCGAGATCTTGATAAAGTTTGCAATCATTTGCATCTGCCAGTGCAGTCCGGATCAAATCATATCCTTAAAAAAATGAACAGGGGATATACACGAGAATTATATATTAAACAAATTCTTGAATTGAAAAAACAATGCCCTGATATTGCACTGTCAACAGACATTATCGTAGGTTTCCCATCAGAAACTAAAGAGGATTTTAATGATACAGTGGATCTTTTACAAAAAATTGAATTTGATTCTATCTTTGCATTTGCATATTCTGATCGGTCATCTGCGCCAGCAGCCAAATTTCCAAATCAAATTGATGAAAAAGAAAAATCAGACCGGTTAAATAAATTGTTAAAACAACAAGAACACTATACAGAAAAAAAGAATAAGGACCAGGTCGGTAAAATTTTAAAAGTTCTGGTTGAAGGCAAAAGTGCTAAAAAGAGAAATGGGTTTGACCAATACAATAAAACTATTGAACAGATGGTTGGGAGAACAGAGTCTAATAAAATAGTGCATTTCCCAATTGAACATGTCAATATAGGTGAAATTATTAAGATACAAATTGAGAGTGCATATTCCCATTCATTGTGGGGACACCCCGTGGGAACTGGAGCATAAATGAAAAATAAAGCTGTGAAGATTGGAAGAAATACCCCGTGTCCATGTGGAAGTGGTAAAAAATATAAGAATTGCTGTCGAAATAAAAAAAAGGAGATCAGCATAAAGGAAGAATATAAAAGGCGCTATGATATCCACATAAAGGAACCACACCAGATTGAAGGTATTAGAGAATCGGGTGTTTTATTGATGTCGATTCTTGATAAAGTTGAAAAAATGATCAAGCCAGGTCTTAAAACAGATGATATTAATACCTTTGTTCATGAAGAGACTGTTAAGGCAGGAGCCGTTCCCGCACCTTTAAATTACAGAGGATTTCCAAAAAGTGTCTGTGTCTCGGTTAATGAAGTGATCTGTCACGGTATACCAGGAGATCGTGTTTTAAATGATGGTGATATTGTTAATGTAGATATTACACCGATTCTGGGAGGATATTATTCCGATGCCAGCAAAACATTCTTTGTGGGAACACCTGATGAAAAAGCAAAGAAAATTGTAAGTGTTGCAGCCGAATCCTTAAAAAGAGGTATAGAGACAGTGACCCCAGGGGCAACTGTTGGTGATATCGGATATGCTATTCAGAGCTATGCGGAGTCGCAGAGTTGCTCCGTTGTCCGTGAGTTTGTCGGTCATGGTGTGGGGGTCGATTTCCATGAGCAGCCCCAAGTGCTTCATTTTGGGGCCAGAGGCAAAGGTGTCCCTTTTGTTCCTGGAATGGTTTTTACGATTGAGCCAATGATTAATTTAGGGAAAAAAGAACTTCACGTTCTTGAAGACAGATGGACAGCCGTCACCAATGATGGGTCCTTATCCGCACAATTTGAGCAGACAATACTTGTAACTGAAAATGGATGGGAAAGTCTGACACCCTATGAGCTTTAAAAGCTTAAGAATTCTTTTTTTTTCATACGCATATATTTCATTTGTTGGCTTAAGTTCAGCCATTCTGTTTAGCGTTGCCCTGGTTATTAGAATTTCCACGCATTTTTTTGATAAACGGCTAATTATATTAAATCTTTTCACATCTTTCTGGGCATCTTTATATATCTGGTGCATGCCGAAATGGTCAGTCAAAATTTCAGGCCGGGGAAAAATGGATATGCAAAAGAGTTATGTTCTTGTATCAAACCATCAGTCCCAATTGGACATTCTTGTTGCCTATCGTCTTTTTTTCCCCTTTCGCTGGATTTCTAAAGCAGAAGTGTTTCTATTGCCTTTTATCGGATGGAATATGGTTTTAAATGGGCATGTGAGATTAAAGCGGGGAGATAAAGAAAGTATTAAAGAGATGATGACTCAGTGTGAACAACTCTTAAAACAAAATATTTCCATTATGCTTTTTCCTGAAGGGACACGATCAAAATCGGGAATTGTAAAGCCCTTTAAAAAGGGTGCATTTATACTTGCCAAAAAAACAAGAAAACCCATACTGCCTTTGGTGATTAATAGTACAAAAGATGCCCTGCCAAAACATTCATTAAAAATACAGGGAAAATACCAAATGCAAATAAGGGTGTTAGATGAGATACCCTTTTCAACCTTTGAGCATATGGAGGTTGATGACATTGCAAATATGGTACAAAAGATAATTTCGTCTCATGTTAAAGAACATATTGCGCTTGAACAGGAAAAATACGTTGGAACACTTAAAAATTGATTCAAATAGAAACCTGAGTAGCGGTATTGCTTTCCTTTTACCAGCATATCTAATTTGGGGGTTATGCCCCATATTCTGGAAATTATTATCCCATGTCAGTTCTTTTGAATTATTGCTTCACCGGACAATCTGGTCCCTGATGTTTTTATTGGTAATTATAGGGGTCCAAAAAAGGGGAAATGAGCTTTTAAATATCCTTAAATCGCCCTCGACAGTCGGCCTTTTATCTTTATCAACCCTGACACTTGCGTTCAATTGGTATTTGTTTATATGGGCGGTGAATCATGATGAAGTCCTCCAAACCAGTCTTGCATATTATATCAACCCATTGCTCATTGTTTTTTTAGGTATGATGTTTTTAAAAGAAAAGTTAAGAAAATCACAAGTTATCGCACTTATTATTGCCAGTACCGGTGTTGGATATTATACCCTTTTTTTAGGTCAGTTCCCCTGGATTTCAATAGCTATTGCAGTTTCATTTGCCATCTATGGACTGATGCATAAAATGATGTCGGTTTTGCCGCTTCCAGGATTGTGTATAGAGACACTATTGCTTTCAATTCCATCATCTGGTTATCTGTTTTTTTTACATATCAATGGAAATGGCACCATGATGAATATTAGTTTTTCAACAGACCTGCTATTGATCGGGACTTGTCTGGTGACGGGTCTACCGCTGCTGTTTTTTACCATTGGGACGAAGCGCTCTACTTTGACGACTGTTGGATTTATGCAATATATAGCGCCGTGTTGCTCTTTTTTATTGGCTGTGTTTTATTACAAGGAACCATTTTCAGTAGAAAAGCTGATAACATTTGTTATGATCTGGATCGCTTTGGGAATTTATACTTTTGATTCTATATATCAGCATAAAGATAAATTTTTAAAATCCAAAAAAGGATGAACCCTGATTTTTTTTATTTTATACCGATAATGGGTATTGTTTGAATTTTTTTAATAAAGTTTTGTGTCAGAACAGGATCGGTAATATGACTATATACCTCACCACTTGGTTGAATTCCTCTGATTTTCCCATCATATAAGAAACTTTGAAGTAATTGAATTGATACGGTCTGCCTGTCTGATGATGGATCTATTTTATGATTGGAAAATAACTCAGGATCAGGCAGCGTGCCCATTGTATCAATCAGGTGCTTCATAAAATTTAATATTCTTGAAAGTCTTAAAAGTGTAATCGCTTCTATCCTTGAAGTTGTATCTTCTAAAGGAAGGGTGCTTGACCGCATCAGACTAAACGTTTTAGGCAGAATTTTATGCGTTTTACAGAAGTGATAATCAAGGCTTCCTGGTGCAGGATAATAGACAGAAAGACCAATCAGGGTTCTTTTTTGCGCCAGATATAAAAGATCTTCTAAAGAGCTTTGGGCGGTTTGTCCCGGTGCTGCTGCAATAATATAGGATACACAGTCAAGTTGATACTTTTGGGCTAACTCAAGTGCTGTCTCAAAAGACCCTCTAACATCAGCGCGTTTAAATTTGTATAATTGCTCTTTTGAAGTGGATCCTAAAGAAAGATTAAGCGTTTTAAATCCGCAGTTTTTCATCAAAGAAACAATCTGTTCATCCATTGCAAGCGGGTAGAGTCCATTCATGGCACGAAGCTCAATGGTTTTTTTTGCAATGAGTTGTTTGATTTTTGAAAAAAGTTTAAGAAACCATTGCTTATTCAAACACAGATTTTCATCTTCAAAATCAATAAAGCCAATATCGTGATTCTTTAGTTGGCCTTCAAGTTCCTGGATAACATGTTCTGTCTTTCTTTGCCTGAATGGTGCATAGGATGATGATGCAGACACAGAACAATACGAGCATTGCATGGGGCATCCCCTGCTTGAAACAATTACAATAGATTGTTTGTTCCTTCTTTGATAAAAAGTATGATTGATAAGATGGACTGCGGGAGTCGGCAAAGCACTGAAGTCATCAATCCAGGATGGGTCTGAAACAAATATGTCATCATTTTTCTTGAACGCAATGCCGGGAACTTGTTTCAAATCAGAATCATTTTTTAACGCCTGGCAAAGAAGAACCATGCTATTTTCGCCTTCTCCTCTGAGTACAAAATCAATGGCATTGTTTGCTAAGGCTTTTTCAGGAAAAACAGTCGGGTGATGACCACCCAATACAATTTTACAATGAGGATAAAATTTTTTAATGGTTTGAGCTGTTTTTATTGCTTCATTATAATAGGCAGTGAATAGTGAGGAAATCCCCACAATAAAGGGCTCTTTTTCTCTAATTTTTGTACCGATGTATTCATAACTATAGCCAAAATGTTTATAGTCATGAAAAAGAGAGAATAAAGAGATATCTTTTGTGCCATAGAAGGGTAAAAGAAAAGAAAATTCTTCCGGGTAATTGAGTTTTTTTGATTTGTTGGTTGACAGCGCATCAATAATTTCAACATCAAATCCTGTTTTTAATAAGCCGGCAGCAATGGATGCCAGACCATAAGGAATTGTTCTTTTTTTTGTCAGGTAAAAATCTTCTATGGGAGGCTGGACAAGTACAACTTTTGATGTGTTCATCTTATTCAACCTTTGGGAATTTAAGAATAAAGATTAAGGTGATAAGCGGTATAAAGGCTGAATAAAAAAGAACATTTTCAAGGCCGTAGATATCACCAAGTTTTCCGATAAAAGGGGATATTGCTCCGCCAAGACCATAGGCAAATCCCATCATAAGGCTGGATACCATAGACCTGGATTTAGGCGCTAACTTCTGAGCCATAGCAACACCAAGAGGTAGCGTTGCAAGCACAGCAAAACCGGCGACAAAAGACCCGATATAAACATAGGGCCCTGGAAGATAAAGATACAACAAAAGAGCTGGGGCCATTAACATATGCGAGATAAAAAAGATTTTTTTAAAGTCAGTTTTGTCAGCAAGATATCCTGCTAAAAGGCCGCTTAAGGTTCCAGCAAGAATAAAAAGGGAAACGATGAATCCCACAGAAACAAGGTGATAGCCTTTGTTTGCAAGATGAATGGGCATAAAGGTCATAAAGGCTTGACCGGTAACCGCTCTTAACACCATGACAAGCCATATTAAAAAAATAGATTTATATACCTTGCCAAGTGTTTCTTTAATAGAACCGAAAAATCCTAAATGTGAAAGGTTTTCAGTCACAGGGACTGGTAAATATTTTATACAGAAAATAAAGGCAATAGCACCTAAAATGATGGTATATGGCATATTTTCAAGACCAAATTTTGCCACATACCAGGTAATGAATACCGGGCCTAATGCAAAGGCAAATATACCGCCGGTATTATAAATTGACAAACAAAATCCCGCCCTGTTTCCTGAATATAAGGATACCATTCCTGTGGTCGCCGGGTGAAACATGGAAGACCCGATGGAACCGATACAAAGAACAATGAGTAATACCCAAAAGCTTGGTGCAACTCCAGAAAAAGGGATAAAGAAAAAGGCACAAAAAAGACCTATAAAGACAAAACTTCGGGTTTTATATCGATCTGCCAAATAACCGGTAACCGGTTGTACAATAAAGGAAAGCAGCCTTACAATGCCTGTTATTAGCCCCACCTGGGCAAGGGTCAATCCAAGCTTGTTCACAAACACAGGTAAAAGAGGTGCAAAAAAAGAAGAATAAAAATCACCGGTAAAATGAATCAGGGTTAGAATAAATATAATACGGTAATTAACTGTGTGATCATTGGTCGTATTGTCAGACATATTGACTAGTTTTTCATGCTATGAATTGGAGCAGGAATTCGACCCCCAAATTTTACAAATTGATCGTTAAGATTAGAATTTGGAACGTCCATAATTTTTGCTTCGCCCAAAAGACCCCCAAAATAGACTTTATCCCCTGCTTTTTTCCCTGGAACAGGGATCAGTCTTGTTGCAGTCGTCTTTGAGTTAACCATACCAATGGCCATTTCATCTGCAATTATTCCAGCAAGACTTTCAACAGTAATATCACCTGGAATAGGAACCATATCAAGTCCAACAGAACAGACACATGTCATGGCCTCAAGTTTTTCAATAGATAAAAAACCCTTATCCGCAGCATTGGCAATATTAAGATCTTCACTCACAGGAATAAATGCCCCGCTTAATCCACCCACATGGGAACTGGCAAAGGCGCCCCCTTTTTTTACAGCATCATTTAACATGGCAAGCGCAGCAGTCGATCCTGGGACTCCAATATTGGTTAGCCCTAAAGCCTGGAAGATTTCACCAATAGAATCTCCAATCGTCGGGGTTGGGGCCAAAGACAAATCTACCACGCCAAATTTGATATCAAGTTTCTGAGCAACTTCTCGTCCAATCAGTTCTCCAACCCTTGTCACTTTACAGGCCGTCTTTTTAATAATTTCAGCAATGTTCCCAAGACTAAGATCGGGTTGCCCTTCAAGATTTCTTTCAATGGCTGTTTTTACAACACCTGGACCAGATACCCCTACATTAATAACAGCATCTGCTACACCAACACCCAGATATGCACCAGCCATAAATGGCATGTCTTGTGGGATATTTGAAAATACACAGAGTTTAGCACAGGCAAGACCATCTTCTTTGGATGTTAGTTCTGCTGCTTTTTTAATGGCTTTAGCCATTGCAAGTACGGCATCCATATTAATACCTGCTCTTGTGGTCGCTACATTAACAGAAGCACAAACTCTTTGAGTCTGAGAAAGGGCTCTTGGCAATGCATCAATAACTGCCTGGTCTCCAGGCGCAATTCCTTTTTCCACAAGGGCTGAAAATCCACCGATAAAATCAATGTTTACTTTTTTAGCAATATCATTGAGCTCTATGGCAATTTCAACCATCTGATCGGATGAAAAACAGGCCCCTACAAGAGCAATAGGACTGATTGAAATTCGTTTGTTGACCACTTGGATGCCATACTTTTCACCCACTTCATCGCAGACAGCAACCAAATTTTGTGCATGGTTAACAATTTTCTTTCTAATATTTTTTTTGAATCTGTCTAAGTCGTGACTAATACAATCAAAAAGATTTAATCCCAGGGTCACTGCCCGAACATCCAAATTTTCATTTTTCACCATTTCAATGGTGGATATAATTTCATGATCTTCAAACATGAGTTTTTCCTATGTTAAATTTTATTAATGGCATCAAAGATGTTTTTATGTTGAATCCTGATATCAAGATGAAGTTCTTTTGCTTTTTGTCGCAAAGAATCAAATAGGAGAGCCGTATCAATATCCGGCGTAATAAACACTTGATAAGACATAATATTGGCATTGGGGTCTTCGCCGCCTTTAAACACGGCTTTTAAATTTTCAATATTGGCTTTATGTTGACTGAAAATTTTTGAAAATCTGGCCACAAGACCTTTTTGATCAGGGCCTATGGTTGTGATTAAAAATATTTCACCTGTTGTATTCTCTGATACTCCATGGTTATCTTCAATTGTATTCACATGAATTTTTAGCCCGGAAGTGTTTGTTTTTTTCTTCAATGTTTGACTCAGAGTTTTAACATCCATTTTATTTGAAGGTTCAACTATAAAAAAGCCAGCAAACTGGTTTTGTAATATCATTTGATTCGCATTCTCAAGATTACAGTCCAGTTCATATAAAATATTAGAAATAAGAGAAATAATACCGGGTTTGTCTTTTCCAAGAACAGTAATAATTAATTTGTTCATCTATAGCCTTTACATGTTTTGACGTAACTTTAAGATGGTTTCTTTGTAATCAGGTGTGTTAAAGATAGCAGATCCCGCAACAAAAGAAGTCGCACCTGCCTCAGAAACAGTTTTAATAGTGTCATTGTTAACCCCGCCATCTACCTGGATGATGGCATTAGATTTTTTTTCTTTTAGCAGTTGGGATAAAGTTTTTATCTTATCAATACTGGATTCAATAAATTTTTGTCCGCCAAACCCGGGATTCACACTCATGATTAAAACAAAATCAAGCTGATCCACTACCCATTTAATAGATGAAAGCGGTGTTGCAGGATTAAGTGCCACACCTGCCTTTAAGCCAAAACTTTTAATGAGTTGAAGACTTCGATGAAGATGAGTACAGGCTTCTGCATGTACAGAGATATAGTCTGCTCCGGCCTTGGCAAATTCAGGAATGATCAAATCGGGTTTTTCGATCATTAAATGAACATCAAGAACAAGGCTGGATGAACGTTTACATGCTTCAACAATAATGGGCCCATAGGTGATATTGGGGACAAATTGTCCATCCATAACATCAATATGTATCCAGTCGGCACCTGCTTTTTCAATTGAGTTTAATTCTTCACCAAGTCTGGTGAAATCGGCTGATAAAATTGAGGGGGCGATGATTCCCATAATAAATCTCCTGTGCTGGTATCCTCTTTCCAAGGATCAGTAATGATTGCTTTTTCAAGGTGATGATCTATAAAAATATTTACCTTTGTTTTGATACCGGCAGGTACTAAAATATTAATATCTTTTCCCGGTTTCATATAGGTATTGTAAAGGTTTAATATAGGTCCAAACATATCTGTTTCAACCCGGACATGATGCTTTAAAAAACCTGGGCTCAACGCATGGGTTATAAGAATAAAGCGGTTTAATTTTTCAGGATGCATTTGTTTGTTCTTTTCAGAATTATTTACAACAAGTGTAATGGGCGTATTCTGGGTCACGTAGCTGCCCGTTTCAGGCAATTGGGACAAAATGACACCGTAAGTTTGTTTATGGTTCACATTTGATATTATTTTAGAAAGGTTGAGTCTGCTTTTTTCAACAACAACAGATGCCTTCTCAAGTTTCAAACCTTTAAGGTCAGGCATGACCAGCCCTTCAGGTTGATCTCCTCTACTGACGAGCAAATTACAGAAAGATCCTTTTAAGGTATTTGAAAAGGGCTCAGGATATTGTGAAATGATACTGTCTTTTTTTGTTTTTAAGGAATAAGTAAGTGAAATATGGCCTTTTTTAAATTCATTTTTTTCAAGAAGGATAAGGGCCTGTTTCAGTGGTATTTGTCTTAAATCCGGAATTATATTTTCTTTTTTCCCTTTTGAAATATAAATAACAACGTCTCGGCCTTTTTTAATAGTAGCCCCTGGCTGGGGATCCTGGGAAAGGACAGCATACCTGGGAATAGTATCATCATATTGTGTGCCATGCAGTTTCGGATTTAAGCCCATATTGGTAAGGGTTTCTAAGACATATATGATATTTTTCCCGGTGAGTTCAGGTAAGATAATCTCATCTGCACTTTGTGTAAACAATCGGACACAATAATATGCAACACCACCTGCAATGCTAAAAGCGGTGATGAAAATAAGCATATATTTAAACGCAGACTTCATATAAATTTTGATTTCCTTTTTAAACGTACTGCAAAAAAGCCATCCATGTTGTTTGTATCTGGATATGTTTTTAAAAATCCTTCTTTGGTGATTAATCGGTCTTTTATTATAGAATAATTATCAGATTGAAAATGTTTATCAATTGAAAAATCTTTTCTTTTCTTTAAAAATGTATAAATAACCTTTTCATTTTCTTCGATTTCGCATGAACAGACTGAATAGACGAGGATTCCATCGGGTTTAACCAAATTTGCTGCTGCATTAAGCATTTTTTTTTGTTTGCCTGATAGCCGTTCAATATCGTTTTTAGATCGTTTCCATTTTGTATCGGGATTTCTGCGTAAAACACCAAGTCCTGTGCATGGTGCATCAATAAGGACGCGATCAAAATAATCATCAAAATCTTTAATGGTTGTTTTTAATAGATTGACAGGTTTTGTTTGAATGATATCAATACCGAGTCTTTTGGCGTCTGTTTGAAGAGATTCAAGCTTATTGTTTTCAAGGTCAGCTGCGATAACTATTCCTTTATTATCCATCATCTGGGCGATATGACCTGTTTTCCCTCCAAAACCTGCGCAGGCATCTAAGATTTTTTCACCCGGTTTGGGTGAAAGCAATTGCGTAACAATTTGAGCGGCCTCATCCTGGATTTGAAACCACCCAAGTTGAAAGGACTCAAATTCCTGAATCGGTATGCTGGGAGAAGAAAAACTGATGCCGTGACTTGCAAATTCAGTTTGTTTAATATGTTTGACAATTTTTGAAAGCTGATCAAAAAGAGATTGTCTATCGATTTTTAAAGTATTTGTTCTAAGGGTAATCTGTGGAATAGTATTGATTTGCTTGCAAAGAGAACAGGTTGATTCAAACCCAAATTTTTTCACCCATTTTTTTGATAACCAAAGTGGTAATGAATAGTTGATTGAGATAAATTTTGATGTTTGTTTGTTTTTATCGGGCAATTGTACAGTTAAATGGTTTTCAGCAGCATTTCTCAGCACAGCATTGATAAATCCAGCTGTTTTTTTTCCAGCCATTTTTTTTGAAATATTAACAGTGGTATCTATAGCAGCAAAGACAGGTATCCGATCCAGGTAAATAATTTGGAAAAGAGCAATCCGTAATAAATATAAAGGTAAAATTTTTATTTTTTCCAAAACAATGTTAGAAAATTTTTGAATGATCCAATCTATGGATTTTCTATGACGAAGTGTGCCAAATATAATCGTATTACAAAGATTTCTATCTTTTTTGGAAAGTGATGAAATTTCATTAGAAAAATCTTCCAGAGATTTATCAAGCGTATGAGATGCTTTTTCCCATGAAATTAAAACATTTAAGGCTATGTGTCGAGGATCATTAATCATCTAAAGATCAAATTTTACAGGAGGATCGATTTTGTTCCCGCATAAAAAGTCCCCTGCTTTTAATCGTTTACCAGATGCTCCCATCAATTCAAGGATGACAAGACACCCCTCACCGGTTGCTGCATGGATCCCTTCTTTATCACATTGAAAAATAACGCCGGAATCATGGCCTAAAATGCTGTTATCTGTTTTTGCTTTAAAAATTTTAAGGTGTTTACCGTTAAGATGCGTAAATGCGCCAGGCCATGGGGTCATTGCGTTAATATGGGCCAGAATTTGTCTGCTTGAAAGATTCCAGTCGATTCGGCCATCACTTTTTTTAAGCATTTTAACATAGCTGGCTTTAGAATGATCCTGTGGGGTAGGGCTCAACCGATTATCCAATAATTGGTGAATGGTTTCAACAATGAGATCAGCACCGATAAATCCTAACCGGTCATGAACATCTTGGGCTGTGTCTTGCTCAGATATAGGGGTTGAAGATGTCAGCAACATGTCTCCTGTATCCATACCTTTGTCCATTACCATAGTGGTAATCCCAGTTTCTTTATCCAGATTTAGGATGGAAGCCTGGATAGGAGAAGACCCTCTATATTTTGGTAAAAGTGACGCATGAATATTAATTGGTAAGATCTTAGGTATGTCTAAAACTTCTTGTGTCAGTATTTGCCCAAATGCAGCAACAACAAAAAAATCAGGTTGGCAGGAAGCAAGTTTGTTCTTTGCTTCTTTTGTATGGAGGTTTTCGGGTTGATAAATATCGAGACCTAAATCAAGTGCAGCCGTTTTTACTGGGGAAGGTGCAAGTTTTTTACCTCTTCCTTTGGGTCTATCCGGTTGTGTTACAACAAGGCTGATATGAAAATCTTTTTGAGCTGCAAGACGTTGTAACGCAGGGACACTGAAATCCGGTGTCCCCATATAGATTATGTTGGCCTTGTTTTTCACTGATTTTTTAACTTTTTTGACAGTTTCTTTTTATAAATGGCTCTTTTTAAAATACTGATTCTATCGATAAATAAAATGCCGTCAAGGTGATCAATTTCATGTTGCATTATGACTGCAAGAATTCCCTGAGCCTCAAATTGGATCTCTTTGCCATCAATATCAAGCGCTTTGACTAAAACTTTATCATGCCTTTTTACGTCCGCATTATAATCAATCACGCTTAAACACCCTTCTTGTTCTGAAACAATTTTACCGGAAGCTTCAATGATTTCAGGATTGATTAATGCAGTGAACTCTTTGATTGAGTTATCAGATTCAGGGTCATCAGATTCAGGGCTGTCAGCATTTGAATCATAGACGATTATCCTTTTGTTTACGCCAACCTGGGGGGCAGCAAGGCCAACTCCAGGCGCTTCAAACATAGTCTCTCCCATGTCTTCGATTAATTTTTTCAGAGTATCATCAATATCATCAACCTTATCTGAAGGCAGTAATAAAGATTTTTCCGGATAAGCTAATATATTAAGTATGGCCATTTTTTGTTAAAATATCCTTTGCAACATCAATATCGTGATCAATTTGTTCAGAAAGCTCTTTGATGTTTGAAAATTTTTTTTCATCTCTCAGTCTTGCAACCATATTTACTCGGATTCTTGTATTATAAATATCATGTTTAAAATCAAGGATATGAACTTCAATAGTAAACATTTCATCACCAAATGTTGGTGAAAATCCAATGTTGGCAACACCCTGGAAATCACCTTTTATTGTTTCTACAGTCACCGCATATACACCCAGTTTTGGACAAAGTTCATCATGAAGTTTTATATTTGCGGTAGGAAAGCCCAATTGACTGCCCCCGCGCTCGCGCCCTTTAATAACTTTGCCTCTAATCTGATAGTGCCGGCCAAGATATTTCATGGCCTGGTCAACTTTTCCTTCCATAATGATTTCACGAATTCTGGTACTACTTATTCGTTCAAGTCTGGACTCTGAATCATTCGTCCAGTCAGAAACAATGGTCTCAAAATTCAGTCTGTTACTTTCTTCTTTTAATAGGGCTATGTTACCCATTCTGTCTTTACCAAATGAATAGTCCGCACCTATAATGATCGCTTTCATACCCATTTTATTCACAAGAGTTTCTTCAATAAAATCATGAGCTGTAATGGATGCAAATTCTTTGCTGAATGGAATACACAGCAAAACATCTATCCCGCAGCTTTCAATGAGTTCCATCTTTTGATCTCTTCTTGTAATCAATGGAGGACCAGATATTCCTAATGCTTTTAACGGATGTGGGTCAAAGGTCATAGCAATCGATGTACCATTGATTTGTTTTGCTTTTTCTTTGACTTGGCTGAAAAGACTTTGATGGCCTTTATGGACGCCATCAAAATTTCCTATAGTAATGACCGCATTTCTAAATGGACCTTCAATTCGGTCTATATCTTCAATTAATTCCATTTTTACCTTTTTGTTTTGGAACAATAATCTTGACAAAATATACAAACGGATATATAGCCTAACTGTCATTTTTAAGCAATCTTTAATTGTATATCTAAGAGCTACAAAAGAAGGCTTTTGCCGAAGTGGCGGAATTGGTAGACGCGCTTGTTTCAGGGACAAGTGAGCGAATGCTTGTGGGAGTTCGAATCTCCCCTTCGGCACCACGACATCCTTAAGGCTACTGTAAAGCAGATCTCTACAGTTTGAGCCTACAAAATCCAAGAAGTTTGTCCATTTTACACAAAGTTGTTACACATTTTGGTCTTTCCATTGTTGGTTTTAAGGTATCTGTAGAGTCTTTTCTATAAAGGATTTCCATCATTCTTTATACATGGCAAGACCTTGAGTTTGCTTTTTAAACGATATGTTTTTACACAAACTCAGAAGTAATATAGTGCTGTAATCCTTTGTGTATAGTCTTCTTAGGAGATTTAAAATGACACAAAGTTATCTTATACAAAACAAATCTGGCTATTGCTTTAGGATTGCTGTTCCTACCGATTTAAGAAACATTATTGGGTTGACTGAAATCAGAAGAAGTCTTAGAGTTGGCACCCTGACTATTGCCAGAGAAAAGGCATGGATTATTTCAGGCAAAATAAGGAGACTGTTCAGGTGGCTGAAAGAAAGATTATCAAATGGATTTAGGATGAAACTGAATAAAGATAAAGTAAACCAGATTATTAATAAGTATATTCAAGATGGTTTAGATGAGATAGAAGATGAGATGCTGCTTGAGGGTAAAGTGGGTAACGATGGATGGGATGATGTCGCAGAAGATTTATACTTTGAAAAAGATTTGTATGTGGATAGTTTGATTAATAAGAACTTACATGAAACATATGATGAAGTCGATGAGATTCTTGCTGCACAAAATATTGATATTGATCGAAATAGTATTGATTATAAACGGTTGTGCTTTAATGTCCTTAAATCCAGAGTAGGGTTTATGGATGTTAAAATTGCACGCAGGCATCACAACTTTTCAGAGACTTTTGATTTTAAGAAATATGGGATACCAGAGGAAAGGAAGGGGGGTAAAAAAGATATTCCATCCGCTGAGACCAAATCACCTTCTATTCTTCTGTCCGAAATGATTGAAAAACATCAAAAGGAAAATATCAGAGCAGGGGCATGGTCTACATCTACTAAAAATGATTACAAATCCATAGGCAAAGTTTTGGTGACCTTACTGAAAGATCCACAGGTTCATACCCTTGGATTTGATGAGTTTCGGCACTACAAAGAGGCTATGCAGTGTTTGCCCCCTCGTTTCCTTTCGACCTCAAAATATCATGGTATGAGTGCCTCTGATATTATTAAGCTTGATTTGCCATCTGATCAGACAATAAGCACACAGAGTATAAACAAAAACTTTGCATATACAAAAAGTCTTTTTTCATGGGCGTTAGCAAATCATTACATTGATGAAAATCCGACCAGTGGGTTAACCATAAAAGAAAGGAAAACCTCAAAGGAATCAAGGGAAGCTTTTGATTTAGATAACCTCAACACCATCTTTGGAAATCTTAAATCTAAGGTCAATCACCCATATCAGTTTTGGATTCCAGTATTAGGGCTTTTCACCGGTTGTCGGCGTGAAGAAATATGTCAGTTGCATAAGAAAGATTTAAAACAGTCCGAAGACGGTATTTGGTATCTTGATATTAATGAGGACACAGATGATAAAAATCTTAAAAATCCATCCAGTAAAAGATTAGTACCCCTTCATCCATGTATTGTTGAAGATTTAAAGTTTATTGATTTTGTAAAGACCATTGATCATGAGAGGATCTTCCCGAAGCTTAAAAAAACTAATGATCGATATGGTCATTACTTTGGGAAATGGTTTAATGAGTTTATAGGCAAAATAGGGGTAAAAACTGCTACAAAAAACTTCCATAGTTTTAGGCATGGATTTATCACAAACCTTACCGAAAAGGGTGTTTCTGATGTCCTTGTTAAGGATCTTGTTGGTCATTCTCAGGAAGGTGTAACTCATCGAGTATATTTCAAGGGCTATTCAGTTGAGCAGCTTTATAATGACGGTATCTGCAAGCTTGATTTTGGTGCGGATTTAAGTCGTTTGGTATAATAGATATCTACTCTTTAAAGGAACTTCTCGGCATTCCACGGTAGAGATGACTCAACGTTACGCACATCTGATTAATGGTGCTTTAAGAAAGGCTGCTTGTGTTGCTGATGAAGTTTTCGACTGATCCTTCATTTTTATATTATGGATGGGGGGAGTGTCTATTACAACACCCCCCTTATATTCAGTCTGAGCAGTCGGTTTTACCAAACTCATTGGCAAAGTCTTCAAGATGTATTTCATCATACTTTCCTGATACACCTGGGTCAAAGTCATCTATGAAGGCATTCAGATCAAGGCCGTCAACATCTCCATCTCCATTTGGGTCTGCTGGCTCAAGATCCCATGGACAGAAGGGTTGGGTCAGGGTGTACCAGAATCCTGGGTAAGCTTCAAAGGTATCTGAGCTTGTTGGTGTGACTGGTGAGGCTTGTCCAAGTGTAGAGTTGGTCTGGAAGTTAGCCGAACCCATGGGTGAACCGCCACCTGATAGTACACTGGATGTGATGTAATAGTTGGTGCTTCCCATGGCAGCAAAAACAGGTTGGAAAAGGACTAACAGTAAACAGATCATTGCTAATGATATTTTCATATTTGCTCCTATTCTACGCCTTGGGCTTCAAATTCATAATCTGCTTCTGTGTTTCTATTTTCAGCGGCTGCGATCTGGCTACCGGTATGATGAGCTTTATTATTACGACCACCGCTGACATGGGAATATGTGCCAATTGCTTCGTTAGATTGACCTCCAGTGGCACTGGAACCGTAACCAAAGGCCGTGTTATCATAGCCTGCCGTAATACTGGAACGCTCTCCACTGGCACTATTTCTTGCGCCCCCACTGACGCTGGAAAATTTACCGCTGGCTACGTTTGATTCTCCACCGTTAACACTGGATTGTATACCACTTGCTGTGTTGTTAAGGCCACCGCTTACACTGGAGCTGGTATGCTCTGCTTTGTTCAATTGTCCACCACTTATACTGGCATAGGTACCAGTGGTAAAGTTTCCAGCACCACCGCTTACACTTGAGTAATCACCGCCGGCTGTGTTACTACCCCCACCGCTTACACTTGAGTAATCACCTGAAATTGTATTGTTATAACCGGCGACAAAGCCACCATAAGAAGAATAATTCTGTTTAGAACCTACTACTATATTGTGAGAACCTGTTCTGTTATTACTATATGATCTTGATTCATTATATCCCACAATCAGGTTTCCAAGCCCATTGACAGTCGCATCAGTAGCACCTTCACCACTGCGAACATGCACATTCATACCAGTAAAATACAGATTTTTATTATCAACAGATCGGGTTACTCCGGCTAATAGTGTTTTCAATGCCTGGACTTCTGCCTGTAAGGCAGTAATATCGTCCTGTGCCTGTTCCAAGGCAGATGCAGTTCCAAAGTACTCAGCAGATTTACCATCCAGTTCATCTGCATTTAGACCTGAATCTGGCCCGTCTGTCACTTTTGCAGCCGTAACTGCTCCATCAGCGAGCCTTGCTGTATCAACTGCACCTATAGCCAGTTTATCAGTGGTGATAGTACCATCAGGAACAGTCTCTGCCATACCTGAACGAATCGCAAAACCAACACTTGTGATTTTCTGTCTTGGTGACATGGGTTCAGGTTCGTCTTCAATATGCACCTCAAGCCATAGTTGATCTGTTGAGAGCAAAGCAGCTTCAAGAGAATCATAGCTGGGATTAAGTGTTCCTGTTCCAAGGGCAACATTGTAAATACCCTGTATAACTAACACACTCTGTTCTTCTTCCCATAGCGGGGTTCCATTGACATCTGATCCAAAAAGACGAAATGTTATATTTAAAGTGCTATCAACAGGGCCATTTGAATCTTCAAGCATACCCTGAAAATTGATCTGTGCTGGAACAGCCCAACTGTTAGAAGTTAAAGTAAGAAAAACCAAAAATCCAAACAATATGATAATCTTCTTTTTAAACATGATTGCTGCCCCCCCACACTTAAGATTAAAAAAATAAATAGTTAATAGTATTGAGAAAAACAAATGGGATCAATAAAATTTAGTGTTAAAAGTGTTAAAATAGCGGAAAGGACTGATATATAGGACTTTGGGATGGTGTTATGGGTTCCTTCACAACTCTATCATATAGATTAATTTGTATTTTGCATGGGTACACGGTGATGGAAAACTTTTAAACATGTGATTATACCCTTAGCTTTGACTGCTTAACTTTATGAAACAAATCGTTCCTTCATCAAAAAAACACCCAAAATTCCACTCAACAACAAAGCAAATGATTTTGGAACAGGTATCTGTATATGGTTTTTATTCGTATAAAGGATTTCCAGTATCTGTGATGCTTAGTTGACCTTAATGCCAGCAATAGTTAAAAAACTTCCATGATTAGCACATTTTTTACCACTTTTAGGTAAATGTTTTCATAGCTACAATCACCTATAAGTTACTGGAAGTGCTGTAAAATGGGACTTTATACTCACTGAACACACGGTATAATTATTGCATATAAGTACCATAGGATTTTAGAAGATGACAAAGCCAAGTCTGTCTGTATGAAGATACGGAAAGCTACGGGTCTGATGTTTAGATAGCCGAGTTGCCATCAAGGTGATTCGGTTTTTCTATATGAGGAGACTACGATGAAAAGAAAGGTTTTATCAGGGTTCTGCTTACTATTGTTTTTAGTACTTTTCATGGGTTCGACCTCCTTTGCAGTGCCAGCACAGATTAACTATCAGGGTGTGCTGGAAGATGCAGGGGGGCCTCTTACCGGAACAACAACCATGATATTCCGTCTGTTTGATGTTGAAACCAATGGGAGCGAACCCCTGTGGGAGGAAACCCAGGATGTCAGTGTAGATCAGGGCATCTACAGCGTAATCCTTGGCACAGGTACGATCTCTCCATCCTATGGTGGTCTTGCCGATGCCCTGCTTCTAAACGACAACCTGTGGCTTGAGGTTCAGGTGTCAGGAGAGACACTGTCTCCACGGCAGAAGATTACCAGCGTCGGTTTTGCCATCCGTGCAGGTACGGTCTCTGACGGGGCTATCACAGAAACCAAGCTGGCAGCGAATGCCGTTACAACGGAAAAGCTGGCTGACGGTTCAGTTACAGCATCCAAAGTAACAGGTGGGCCTGATTCAGGGTTAAATGCAGACCAGCTAGACGGGAAATCTTCTGAGGACTTTGGTGCGGCTTCTGTAGTCAACCAGAACCAGACCGATATTGCCGCATTGCAGGCAGAGATTCAGGCACTCAAAGACCTGTTGGCAGGTGTAACAAGAAGCAACAATAATATTTATTTTACAGGTGTAAATGTCCATGTCAGGGATGGCAGCGGCGGTACAGATGGGACAGTCAACGGACTTGGCAACCTTATTGTGGGATATAACGAGTTAAGAGATACAGATAATGACCGCACAGGTTCCCATAACCTTGTTGTGGGGCGGGCAAATAACTATTCTTCTTATGGCGGTTTTGTTGTAGGATATTATAGTGAAATTTCCGGTGACTATGCCAGCGTGAGCGGTGGTTTTAGCAATACGGCCAGCGGTGACTATGCCAGCGTCAGCGGTGGTGTTGGCAATACGGCCAGCGGTTACTATTCCAGCGTCAGCGGTGGTAATGGCAATACAGCCACTTTTTGGGTTACCAGCGTGAGCGGTGGTTCTAGCAATACGGCCAGCGGTGACTATGCCAGCGTCAGCGGTGGTATTGGCAATACGGCCAGCGGTGACTATGCCAGCGTCAGCGGTGGTGACTACAATACAGCCAGTGGTTATAGTGCTAGTGTGAGCGGTGGTTTTAGCAATACGGCCAGCAGTAACTATGCCAGCGTGAGCGGTGGTAGCCACAATACAGCCAGCGGTGACTATGCCACCACAGTCGGTGGTTATAATAACGATGCAATAGCTGATTATGTAACTGTACTCGGCTGGAGAGATGTTTCCGGCTCACAAGCCGATTACGGTTTATA
>JAAEKY010000911.1 GCA_024227235.1 Desulfobacteraceae bacterium
TGAGAAGATTCGCGATATCCTTAATTAATAGTTAAAATAAGATTATATAAATGTCAAAAATATTAATTATTGATGATGATCAACAAATTTGCAAAACCCTTGTTTTTTTCTTAAAAAGAATGGGCCATGAGGTTAGTGATTCATTCACGTTAAAACAAGGGCTGGATAAAATATCTGTAGAGAATTTTGATGTTGTTTTTCTTGATGTAATCCTTCCTGACGGCAATGGACTGGAAGCCATTGAGATCATTCGTGAACGTCCTTTTGCACCGGAAGTAATTATTATGACTGGTGAAGGAAATTCTGACGGAGCAGAACTTGCGATGAATTCACGAGCGTGGGATTATATCCAGAAAACCGGATCACAAAAAGAAATAAAGCTTTCTTTGGCACGTGCATTAGAATACCGACAGCAAAAACAATCTAAATTTCAAAATACAACAATTAAAAGAAATAATATATTAGGGGAAAGCCCCCTGATATTAAAATGCCTTGAGAAAGTTTCAACAGCTGCGGGCAACGACCTTCCTATTTTGATTACAGGTGAAACTGGAACCGGCAAAGAACTTTTTTCAAGAGCCATTCATAATAATAGTAAACGATCAAATGAAGAATTTATAACTGTTGATTGTACGGCATTACCAAAATATTTAATTGAAAGTACACTTTTTGGGCATACAAAAGGCGCCTTCACTGGTGCAGATTCTGATAA
>JAAEKY010000912.1 GCA_024227235.1 Desulfobacteraceae bacterium
AGGAATAGATACAGCCTGTTTAATGTTCATGGCAAGATAAGAAAATCCTGATCTTGGAAGTTCCATGGGAAGCTGAGGGACTTTTGATTCATGCCACCCACCAGTTACATTAATAATGTCAGCACCTGCTTTTTCATAAACTTGAGCTATTTTTGGTGTTTCAGTATCTTTTGTGCTGCCAGGGACAAAGTCATTTCCAGCCATCCTCACGCCTACAGGGAACTTCAGCCCAACTTTGTCTCTGATAATCTCAATAATCTGTTTTGGGAATCTCGTCCTGTTCTCAAAACTTCCACCATATTCATCTTCTCTTATGTTAGTTAAGGGAGATAAAAACTGGGTAATCAGATATCCTGCTGATCCTATAATTTCAACACCTTCAAATCCAGCTTGTTTTGCACGTAAAGCCGCATTTACAAAGGCGTTTTGTACAGTCTTAATATCTTCAATTGTCATGGCTTTTGGTGTTGTTTTTGAATAATTGGAAAATACTGAAGATGGTGCAATAGGTGTTTTAT
>JAAEKY010000913.1 GCA_024227235.1 Desulfobacteraceae bacterium
CAGCTAACCCCCCAATGGAAAGCATTTTTTCGTTTTGAATCATCATTTCTTCGATTTTTGCCCTTTCTGTTACATCATCTATTCTGATGACAGCACCACTGATCCCTGTGCTGCTCAATGGAAAAATGGCAAAATTATGAACATAAAATTTATCGTTGATGTTCACCTTGATTCTGTTTTTCTCAATGGGTTGCACCTCTTTCATGGCTTTCATGATATATTCAGTAAGGTTTTTAAGCCAAGGAAAAATATCTTTGACAGGCCTTCCCTTAGCCTCGCTTAAGGAAAAACCGGATTTTTCTTGGGCCTTTATATTCAGATCAATTATATTTGCATTATCATCAACGCTGATCATTGATGAATTTATAGAGTTAAACACACTGACTAAAAAAGATTTTGCATTTTCCAGTTCTTTGGAGGTGAGATCATTCTTCTTCATCTGCACTTTGAGTTTCTTGTTCTTTGATTCCAACTCGCGGGTTCGCTCAAGCACCATTTTTTCAAGGCCATGCTTTATTTTATAAATCTCAAGAAATATTTTTACTTTGGAGATAAGGATAAACTCATTAAGGGGTTTAAATATAAAATCAACTGCGCCTTTGTCATATCCTTTGACCTCCTTTGCACTGTCTCTGTCTATGGCTGTGACAAAAATAATGGGAATGTTTTCAGTGCTGTCGTCGGACTTTAAGATTTCGGCAACTTCATAGCCGTTCATTTCAGGCATCTGCACATCTAATATAATCAAGGCAAAATCATTATAAAGGGTGCTGGTAAGCGCTTCATTTCCGGAACTGGCTTCTATAATTTCAGCATCCATCTTTCCAAGAATTTTTCTGAGGGCAAATAGATTCTCAGGGGTATCATCAACTGTGAGAATCTTCGGTTTTTCTGATTTATATTTATGCAGCATCATTTCAACATAATGCTTCATCTTATATAGATCCAGATATACCTTGATCTTACTGGTTAACATCACCTCATTAATCGGTTTGTAAATGAAATCAACTGCCCCTTTTCCGTACCCCTTTATTTCCTGGGCATCACTCTTATCCATGGCTGTTATGAAAATTATCGGAATATCCGATGTCCTCTCATCTTTTTTCAATAATTCAGCAACCTCAAACCCGTTCATCTCCGGCATCATCACATCGAGTAGAATCAGGGAAAAATCATGATAAAGGGTTAAAGTAAGCGCCTCGTTTCCTGAATTGGCCGTTACAACTTCCGCGCCTAGTTTTTTTACCAACAATTCAAGTACAGTGATATTTTCCTGGATATCATCCACTATCAGTATTTTGGGTTTAATGTTGGTTTTTTCCATTATTATCCTCCAGCAAACTGTTTATGAAAGGGGGGATCTCTTCCAAAGGAATAATATAGTCAATACAACCTGTAGCAATTGCCGAGAGAGGCATGACATTCACTTCTGCTGTGTCCGGATCCTGGGCGATGGTAAGCCCATTATTTTTTTTTATGCTTTTTATCCCTTCACTACCATCGGAATTTGCGCCTGTGAGGATGACGCCGACTAGTTGCTCGCCATAAGCACTGGCTGCTGATTCAAAAAGAACATCAATGGATGGTCTTGAAAAGCAGACAAGCTCGTCCACTGATAAAGAAAAAATCCGCTGTTTTTCAACTAAAAGATGATATTCCCCTGGTGCAATATAGACTTTTCCAGCTTTTATATTTTCCTTATCCTCTGCCTCTATAACTTCAAGGTTGCATTTGCTGTTTAATGATTCCACAAAATAGTCG
>JAAEKY010000914.1 GCA_024227235.1 Desulfobacteraceae bacterium
ATCCCGCCGAATCGGCCGCCGGGTCACCTGCGGACCGAGGCCAAATTTATTGGGTTGAGGGCTGCCAGGTATAACCGCGTTTTTTAGCTGCGCTTGTGCGGATAATAACCAGGTGGAAATCCGGCGGCTGAACATGAAAATAACCGGTGAAATCCGGTTCATTTTTTTTGTTAGATTAAAATCAATATATTATTTTATGATTTCCAAAACATTGAAATATAGGTGGAGGGCGATATACACGGTAAAATATATGTATAGTCCAAAAAATTCATATCTTTGATGCCCAGTATAATGGATAATTTTGAATAGGACTGGTTTTATTCCTTTTTAAAGGCTTCCCAGATAACTTAACAGCAAGCTTTGGGGAATACCTTAGTATATACTGCTGTAGACTCTTAGCCTGTAGTCTTGTCCCTGATTTGACTTCTACAGGGACTGGCTCATTATCAACAATACGTAAGAATTCAATCTCAGAGGTCTTTTCACTCCATGAATACAGCTTTGAAATACTATTTGAAACAAATTCCTGGGCAACAAAATTTTCAGCAAAGTATCCTTTTGTTATGCCAAAATCCTGAGTATATATCATGCTCACAGGCAAATCCAGCATTGCACCAAGCAGCCCAATATCAAAGACAAACAACTTAAAAATATTTTTTTTACAGAATGTTTCAAAAGGAATTTCAGATCGGTTACATTTCTTTACTTTCAAAATTAATCCTGCTTTATCGAGCCATTCAATAGGCCCTTGCAGTTCAGCATAAGATTTTTTTCTTTGTATAACATCCTTGAACTGGTATTTTTTTACTGATCTATCCATATTAGCTGAAAGTTGTGTTGGAATATTTTCAAAAACAGATATAATATGTAACGAATTCACCTTGCCGGAATGCTTTGCAAAATCATTATGATAACTTTCAACCAGTCTTTTCTGAATACTTCTTGCTTTATTCATTGCTTCTATAGCATTGTCTCTGTGTTTACTGTAGGTTGCAACAACCTGAGGCATTCCACCAGTCACAGAATATTCCCTGAAATAATCCCATAGTTTCTGATGAGCTATCTCAGACTGTTTTTCGTTGCTATCAAAGTCAAAAAAAAGCTCTAAAGCAATATCATCATTCATTGCCCTGAGAAATTCTTCAAAACATAATGGGTGAATATCTATAAATTCAACTTTCCCGACCGGAAATGATTCTGAATTCAACTTAACACCTAAAAGTGACCCCGCGCAGCATAGGTGCAGTCTTGGCATTTGTTCACAAAAATATTTTAATGATGTCAGAGCTTTAGGGCATTCCTGAATTTCATCAAAGATTACAAGTTCCGTTTTCGTATCAATTTTTTTACCAGATACAATTGACAGATCCTTTATTATTCTTTCAGGATCTAAATCATTTTCAAATGCAGAAAATAGATTTTTATTCATCTCAAAATTAAATATATGACAACCTGAAAATTCATACTCCCCAAATTTTTCAAGAATATAGCTTTTCCCAACTTGTCTTGCGCCTCTTAACAGCAGTGGAGATCTGGATTCAGACTTTTTCCACTCAATGAGTTTTGAATATATTTTTCTATACATGAAAGTAGTTTATACACTTTTTCAATAAAGTGCAATGAGGTTTTCTGATGATTTTGATTTTTTCATACCACATATTCGGATATTTTCGATTTTTTAGTATGACTTTTCGATAATTTGTTTCTTTGCTTTAAAAGACATTTCGTTAAGAACCCAAATAAGCGGTTTCCCCTTCTTCATTTGGTTTGTTGATTTATTGTGAAGTGGTCGAGCCCGATTTTCAATTTACTCACTTGGCTGTCGACATGACGTTATTCAAGGCTGCAAACAGAGTATTTGCATCTACACCCAATTGTTTGAACTTATATGGTTTTTTCCTGTTTTTAGTGAGAGCCCAAACCTCTGGTTGTCGATTCCCGTTGTTAAATGAATCTGCCATTTTAATGTTTGTAATATCTGTATACACAATTGTACTTTTTCTCATTGGATAAGATACAATCAATTCATTTTTCGATATCGTAAGGCTATAGGCAACTGTAAGATACTCGTATGCAAGAAGTATAACGAGAACTGCTACTGCACCATAAACAAGTGTTGGATTGTTGTTCTCGCCGACATACACACCTAAACACAAAAAACCAATAATACTGCCGATATAAAGCATGTGATAAAATATATTCTTTGAAAACTGGGTTTGTCGTATCTCTTTATTTGATAGACAAATTTTGTTGTTTATCAAACTCCGTAATTTTTCAAAGTTTTTTAGCTGGTACTCAACACGGATCAGTTTTCTTCCGTCAGAATCCAAAAGGTCAAGGCATTGCATATAAATACGTTCTTTAATCCGGTCAATATTTTTCCAGGTCACAAGATCATGCTTTTTTTGTTTGTGCTTGTACCATAGCCCATCATTATCGGCGGCAATGTTCACATATGGAAGTTTTTTTAATGTCTTCCAAGCAAAAATTGTCAAAATACCAAAAAAAGCAGTACATATAATGGATAGAATAAGTGTTCCTTTTTCATTACTATCTCCATCATCTGGAATAAAGGGAAGACTGACTCCTAATACGACAAAACCCATAAAAATAACCAAGCTGATTTTCATCATGGTCATAAATTTTTTATCCAGATTGAATTCCCGCATATAACTCCTAAAAAAAGTCTTTTTAGATTGCTGTCACTATTTGTGCTCAATATTTAGATCACGGGCTTGTTCCCGTGTGTCCAGGTGAACGTCTAACATCACCGGTGAAATCCGGTGCATGTTGCTTGTTGGGTTCCCCCATCCATTTTGTCTTGCTTTTGTGCTTTCTTCCACCTAAAAATGGCGTTTCACCCAGGTTATGGTATCTCTGATACTTCGTCTTATATCCATAGGCTCCCAACCTAGTTCCTCACGAGCTTTTTGACTTGAAAATGTTGCATATTTGCCCAATGTGTCATTTATCATTTCCTTTGTTAACTTTCTTTTGCCTGTAAACAAACTGCTGCACCAGTCAATAAACGAAAAAACCTTTAACTGACTCAAAGAAATCTGCTTATCAGGAATTGTAATACCTGGTTCAAACCCTTTGATCAGTTGCAGCAAATCCGCAAAGGTAAAAAAGCCATTTGAAACAAGATATCTGCCCTTTGCATCTTTATTCTCATAGGCAAGTAAGTGTGCCACTGCAACATCCCGGGCATCAACAAAGTTTAAGTTTAAAGGAAATATTCCCGGCAATTTATCATTCAATATCGCTTCGAAAAATTCGGTCGACCCTGTATGCCTGTAAAATCCAGGTCCAATAACAGCCGAAGGATTAATGCAAACCATATCAAGATTATTTTGTTCAGCATATTCCCAGGCCTTTTTTTCCCCTTGAGTTTTAGCAACTACATAAGGGCTTATTGCCGTATCATTCCAGTCATCTTCGGTAAATATTCTTTCCGGGGAACTATCGCTGCCCATGGCTACATTACCGGATGTAAAAACAATTTTTTTAACACCTGCCGCTTTGGCAGCTTTTAAGACATTAACACCCCCAATTACGGAAGGTTCAATAATTTCTTTTTGTGGATTTTGTGCCCATGTTTTAAATACTGCTGCAACCTGAAAGACACCATCCATACCATCAACAGCATTTTTTAAGGACTCGGGATTCATGATATCGGCTTCAATAACCTGAACACCTAATTCATTCAAATGATTTGTCTTGTCAGTATTATGAATATCTCTGATAGAGGCTCTGACATTGTACCCCCGGTCTGCAAGTAACTTTGTGATATTATAACCGACATGTCCGTTCGCACCTGTAACTAGTACATTATCCATAATTCACTCCATGATTAAGAGAAACGGGTTCTAACACGAAAAATGACCGGCTTTCCCGGTTCATTTTGTTGTTGGAATTATGTATCGTGTCCACAGATTTTTATTAATCATCCAAGAGTCTTCAGCAATTGGTGACCCCATCATGATCTAATCACTTTATTCATAAATCTCTGCGTATTTTTTTTCAATCGCCTGAATTTCATCATCAGTCAATTTTTCGAATTCCCTTTTTCTTGAACGTTTTGATAACTTCCCATCGTTTTGGGAAAGAAATCGTATAAGCAAATCAACAAGCTTATCGGGCATATCGATATAATTTTTGATGAATTCATTAAGAATATCATGTTTTTTAAGGTATGCAACTTCTTCAGGGAGCATTTTATTTACTGTTTCCTCAACGCATTCAAAGAAAAATTCGGCCTGTTTGGTTGCATCAAAATAACGATATAAATCGATAGTCTCGTTTAGAACCTCAACATTGTTTTTCTCTGTTGGTCGCCATTCGATAAAATCGAGCCTTGGCTTTGAGAAATATTCTAATGTTTTCCTGTATTCCTCTATCCGAGCCAAAATAACAGCAGATACCGGGAATATTAATCCTTTCGGAACAAAATTTTTTTCAGCCAGGACATGATGAAACAAATAACGGTGAATCCTGCCGTTTCCATCTTCAAATGGGTGAATAAAAACAAAGCCAAAAGCAAAAATAGTCGCTAATAAAACAGTGTCAAAATCATCCTCGCAAAGAAGCTCATATGTATCGATAAGCCCTGATAACAAAATGTTTAAATCATCCGCAACAGCGGAGATATGATCGGGCATGGGCATACCCGTAGTGCGATCATGCTCCCCGACAAAACCGCCTTCCTTTCTTAATCCTGGTGTTATGAAGCGATCGTCTTCAATGACAATCTGTTGCAAATACTCCAGCTCTGAAACACTTATTTTGCGTTTTCCCGCTTCACCAATAGCCCTTCCCCATCGCTCTATCCGGTTGTGCGGAGGGGTTTCCCCTTCGATTGTGTAAGAGGCTTTTGAATCTTTGAGCAATAGAAAAGCAGCGGCTCGGCTTAAAAGATCGGGGTGAGTCTCGCCAATATTTTTTATAGCTGTTTCTGACAGCTTTTTGCCAATAAACTTTTCAAGTTTTTCCGTTTTTCGGATCAATGGACTGAAATTTCGAGTCCCCGGCAAGTTGTTGCGAACCCGATGACGCTTAGATGGATACGATTTCCCACTATATTGTAACTTGCTGTCAATGAGTGGAACAAAATTTCCCATCTTTACATCTTCTATATCCAGTTGCTCATCATGCAACCATTCCCATAAAAACCACAACCGCCGACTATAGCGACCTGTAGGCTCTGAAAGAATAATTTCCTTGATTTCTTTGGGTTCTATTTTTTTAAATAATGCATTGAGAACAGTCAGATCAACACCCTCATATTTGAGTGCAAAGACCAAATGCCCATTAAGTGTGTGTCTCGGCTTATGGCGTGGTGTAAAAATACGCCATCGCTCATAATTATATTTTTTGTGTTTCGTGCCTATGGCACAGAGATGATCAGGTACAGGAACTTTTAAACCATGTGCTGAAATTAACGCTGAATAGCCGGCTAAACTGCTTCCATCTTCCAATGTTGGAAAACCGTGAAAAACAATTTTGTGCTGTGAATTTTGATTATAATAAACCATTTTTATGAATTCTCTTTTTGATTATCGAAATCATAGTGGCATGAAAAACGATTATTGTCTATGAATTTTAATTAAAAACCGACAATCTCGTGAAAAACGATTAAATTAAGGCGCTTTGAAAAAAGAAGGGGGCGATTTGTTTTTTACCCGGGTCTGTCTCAGCCAATCTGACGCTTGAGCCTGTATCACTCATACTGAAGAATACTGAAAATAACCGGTTAAATCCGGTTCATTTTTCTTGTTGAAAATAGGGTGATCTGCGTCCAATGGCTACAAACGGATAAGGTTGAGATTCCATACAACCAGGGGTTTTGATTATTTCACAGGTCGAGTAAACAACCAGGAACCTTTATCCGGTGGAGTGTCTACTGCCTTCCATCCCATTGCAGAAAACCTCATCAGATCTTTGGGGCCTTCTGCCCTGTTTTCTATTGCATAACGAATAATTGCACCACGGGCTTTTTTGGCATGGACAATTACATTTTTATATGATCCATCTGGGTGTTTTTCTTTAAAAACAGGTATGATCACAGGGTGGTCTAATCCCTTAATATCTAACGCTTTCATATATTCCTGTGAAGCTACACTGACAATTGATTCTCCCGATGTCAGCTTATTATTCAGCTTGGTGGTCAGTACTTCTCTCCAGAACTGAACTAGATTAGAAAAACCACCCACTGCCAATTTATAGCCCATTTCAAGCCGATAGAGTTCAATCAAATCAAAAGGCTCCAATAATCCATATAATCCGGATAAAATACGAACATTTTTTCTGGCAAAAGCAAGCTGATTTTTACTGAGACTGGCAGCATCAAGATGTTTAAAAATAAGACCTGTAAAACCGAACAAGGCAGGAATTTTTGATTGCCCAGGCTCCCCCCACAAAGAAAATCTTTCATGGGTTTGAGCGGCGAGTTTATCACTTAAGGACATTAACTCTGCCAATTGCTGAGGTGTCATTTTAGAAACCTTGCCAGCAAGTATCTGAGCAGTGCTGAGCAGATCCGGATCTGATGTTATCACATCCTTCAAAACCGGAACTCTGAGATCCATGGTCTTTGTCGTATTTAAAAGTAAAAGCATTTCTTTAACCCATTGTATGCCGGACTATTGCTTCACAAATTTATTAAACATATCATCATTAAATCCGATAATCAATTTGTCTCCGATCTTTATTGAAGGTGCTCTCAGGTTTCCGCTTCTTCCGATGGCCTCTTTCAAAATCTGTTCCCGATTTTCTTCTACCGGTTCAAATTCTTGGAATTTTTTCCCTTTTCCTATAACAACATCTTTATACGTTTTGATCAATTCCCATGCTTTATCCCTACCGATTTTTTCTTTTCCTGCATTGATGCTTTTTAAACTCGTGATCTTCTCAGATG